>CAZDDA010000561.1:0-2114 GCA_964504085.1 uncultured Thermotogae bacterium
TTCACCTCTTTCTACACTATAGGAAACCTGCCGCCGAAAGCTAGAGCAGTCGGACAGTCCAAGAGAGGACAGGTCTTGAGAAATGACAGGAAGATTGAACATGGTTGAAATCACACATAATGCAGATCTTTGTAAGAAATGCGGCCTCTGCGCGATGACGTGCCCGGTCGCCATTATCCAGCAAGAAGAGAAGGGCACCATCCCATCCGTTGACCCTGACCGGAAAAGATGTTTTCGCTGCGGACAGTGTGTGGCCATTTGTCCCCAGGGAGCGATATCGCATAGTCATTTCCCAGAGGGTACGGTACACCCCGTCAGGTCCGAGTATCTTCCCACATACGATCAAGTACGGGAGCTCATTCGCAGTCGTCGATCGAAGCGTCTGTTCAAAGAAAAGGCAGTTGAAAGAGACGTGATCGAAAAGGTACTGGAGGTTGCCCGACTCGGGCCCAGCGGCCACAACGAACAAAGCACCGAGTTTGTCGTTATCCAAGACAGGGAGATGATTCAAGAGATTGGCGCATTGACTGCAAAGGGTCTTGCGAGACTTGCGATGCCATCCCGGTACGCGATCGGTAGAATGATCATGCGACTCATGTTTGGACGACGCGGAGCGGAGTACGTTGCCGAGCTTTCGCCAGAGCTGGAAGGTCTTGCGTCTATGTACAACAGTGGGACAGATCTCATCCTCCACGAGCCCCCCGTTCTGGTCCTTTTCTGCGCTGATAGCATAGGGGGTACTTTTGCGGGCACCAATGCAAACATTGCACTTCACAATGCAGCCCTGGCAGCGGAGGCCCTTGGGCTTGGCTGCTTTTACACAGGCTTTGCCGTGTTTGTCAGTGAGCGTGATGACAGCATCGCAAGACTCATCGGCTTGCCAGAGACCCACAAGATCTATGGAGCGCTTGCAATGGGCTACCCTCGGCTGAAATTTAAGAAGTGGCCGGAACGGAATCCGGCCAAAGTAACATGGATGGGAACTGATTGACCGTTACGCAGGCGCGTCGGCGATGATAGCCACCTTGTTTGGCCCGGTGATGGAATCCGGGCCTATTGCCTTTCAGTTTAGAGGAGGTCAAAGAATGAAGAGGAAAAAGAAACCAGGCTACTATACCCTGCTGGCGCTGGTGATTCTGATGGTGCTGGGAGCAGTGCTGACGATTATGCCGATATCTTATGCGTATAAAGAATGTATGCTTGGCTATAAGGCTCACTGTACCCTCACACCGATCAGTACAATCGCGTGCGTCATGATCGCCGCGATCACCTATGTGGTGATGAACAGATTGTTCACCGAGACATCATAGAGGAGTTTCGATCATGATCACGTTTCCCATGTTGATATTGATTGTCGTGCCGCTCGTGGCGGGGATCGAATCGTTATTCGCCAAGAAAGAAAACGCGCGGGCCATCTCTATTCTCGCCGGGCTGTGCGTTGGCGCTTTCCTCTGGAATGTGTACTCGGACTGGATCGTATCCCCGATCTCGTCCATCGTCCTCGTCGTTCTTGCCATCGTGCCGATCATCCGCTTGTTCCGGGCCGGCACAGAGGTACTGAAAGAAGGGTTAATCGCCGCCGTCGTGACCCTCGTGGTGCTGTTGGTGGCCTGGCAGGGACTGCTGAGCGCTGTGGTCAACGCGGAGGTTGTCAGTGACGTCGAGATCTTGAACCCGGACGGAAGCACGGGGACGGCGCTTCTGGCCTACCATCCCGGAAAGAGCGGTTATCAAGAGATGCTCACCGAAGCTTTCTCTGAAGGTCTAGTCTCGAACGGGTGGCGTGTGGAGGTCGCTACAGCCAGCAAAGAAGCGCCCACCGACCTTTCTGGCTACGACCTGCTGGTGCTAAGCGCTCCCACCTACGACTGGGTGCCCGCGAAACCACTCCAACGCTACCTGGAGCAGCTTGGAGACCTGGGAGGCCAACCCACGGTCGTCATTATCTCGGCTGCAGGCACGACCAGCGTGTCGCTCCCCATGATGGAGGACCTGGTCAGAGAGGCGAATGGCGACCTGCTCGCATCCTACGCCCTCTGGACCATGGTGCCCAACCGGATGGTATACGGCATCGACGACCCGGAAGAGATTATGCGCCGGGAAGCGAAAGCGAT
>CAZDDA010000562.1:0-2113 GCA_964504085.1 uncultured Thermotogae bacterium
AGTTTGCACGCAAGAACAACGGTCTTGTGATGAAAACCATTGAGCAAGAACTTGGACCTTACGCAGAGGCGGGTCGTACACCGGGGCGGGCTGCCGGTCGAAGGAGACGCGCCAAATGAGTATGATAGCCAAGTCTTTGCACAAGGCAGTCACGCTTGCCACTGCAACACCCGTCGCCATCGTCCTTGAAGACCAGCTTGATACCGAGAATCTGCTAAACCCTCGTGTTTACGTCTGGAATACTTCAGCCCAGGATATCGTGATTACTTCTTTGGTTTTCAACTTGGACCTTGGAGCCAACGATTACTCTTTGACGTTGATGAGCAGCGTCACCGTGCCTGCTGGGGCAAAACAAGATCTAACGCTCATGAACGACACGTGCATGATTAATCGATCATCGGATCCGCGGCTAAGACATACTCTAACACTGACGTACACTGACCCGGGAGGGACGCCCTCCGTTGATGTACGCTACATCATCGCTGGCGCGTTTGACGCCGACCCTAGCGGGGCCATCATGTTCAGGGATATCACATGAGCACTGTAACAATCCAAAACAAGAAACTTCGGTGCGCTGACTGTCGTTCATCCAATATGGATGTGATGGACTTGCCGAAGGATGCTGAAATCGTAGCAGCCCGTTGTCTAGACTGTGGTTCGGCTTTAGAATTGCAGGAACAGAGACACGTGTGTCCATTGTTCGTATGGGCAAGATTTCCCCGGCCAAGTCAATGTACAAGCCGGTTGATAGAGGCTCCGGAAGTAAAGGAGTGTCTAAGCTCAGACGCCCAGGTCGCAGACCTTCTAGCGGCATTCCATCATCTATGGAGAAGGCGTTTCCGAAGAGCATCTGGACTCTAGAAGACCCGGCTGACGCCAGTGACCGTCTTATCAAGGTCGACGATAAAGGCTACGAACGCGGTCACACCTTTAGTTCGGAACAGGAGTCCAACGCCGCCCTCCGGGCCTTCAAGAAAGGTGAGCTGTGGAAGGGGTACTTGATTGTACCGGCGGATGTTTGGTTCCTAGCCGTGTCTACCACGGAGCGCAGTACTGAACTTCGTTCTTCCACTCCGCTGCAACGCAGAATGCGTGCCATGGAGATTGCGAAGCGGGAGATGGGTTGGAAAGACTTTAGGTTTGACCCAACGCTGGTACCCTCTGACGATGAAATCAAACGCGAGCTAGAAAATCTCCATCGATACATTCCGGCGCACGTTATTCGTGCCGCACTGTCGGTCGTTGCAAAGCATGGTGATAGTAATCCCAGTCTTGCGCGTTCGGTCAAGAAGCTCGCGATGGACGATCTGTCCTCATTCGTAGGTGCCCCATTGGCCCGCATTCGTCCTGCTATCAAAAGAAAGCAGGTTGTTAGGGTTGCGCGCCTGACTCTGGATGTCGCCCAACGCGCCGCCAATCTGCAAACTCTATGTGCCATGGCTGACATGGTGCAGGCCGCCCTGTACTTTGACAACATCCGTACAGCTACTTTGAAGTTCCGAAATGAACTACGTAGCGCGGCCTTCTTGCCCAAGTTCTACGCACTTCGCCCGGAGACTCAGGTAAAGCTTGCCGAAATTGTTGAAGTCATGGAGTCCATGGACAGCGTCGTCCTAGATGCCCTGCGCGCTGAAACTCGTCAACCCTTCCCGACTGCGTTGAATGGGAGTGGAAAACTCCGGTTTGCCCATGTTGTCACAGCAATCGATATGGGTGACGAATACGATAAGGAACCCTCAGACGATGGTGAGAAGCTAATCAATCTCGCCTTGGAACTCGGCATGGATTCGAAGTACGAATCCGAAGAAGAGCTTCTTCATGACCTGACGTACTTAGCTAGAGGCCTAGGTCACAAGGTTGATCTGAAGGATAAGAAAGACGTAAAGCCTGTTGCTACGACTCTCGCCTCAGCGTGTAAAAGCGCTGATACGCAGACGGTAGAGTTTGTAGACGAGGCGTTCTCGTCGTTCATTCCCGTTCTTGCCTGGCTAGTCAATAACTCTGTCGTTATGGCCGAACTTCCCTTTGATCCGAAAGAGGAGAAAAGGGAGCTAGACACCATCGTAGAGAACTTGTCTGTAAAGAGTCGAAAGGACGCAACAGACCTGCTAGT
>CAZDDA010000563.1:0-2109 GCA_964504085.1 uncultured Thermotogae bacterium
AAGCCAAGAGCGATAGCAGCCTCCTCTGCATCTTCATCCCATCCGAGGAACTCGATGCCGTCGTCATCGATGATCACCGTGACGTCGGTCCCCATGCACTCCAGATGGTGGGTTTTTCTCATCAGCCTTGCTCCTCGATCCAAAAATCACCCTTTTTGACAATATCTTAGGAGAATATCGTCTTAGGAATGATACGATTTTTCGATGATTTTATGAAGAGGACGGGTGGCGTTGTTTAGCGCCCCGTGGAACCGAATCCGCCGGGTCCACGTTTTGTTTCGTCGAGCTGCTCGTTCTGTCCAACCTCGATAAGCTGAATCGGAGCGAGAGGGGTGATAACCATCTGGGCGATACGGTCACCGATTTCAAAAAACCAAGACTCGTCGCCCAGGTTGATGAGCAAAACTTTGACCTCGCCGCGGTAGTCCGAGTCGATGATGCCTGGAGCGTTTAGAACTGTAACACCGTGCTTGAAGGCGAGTCCGCTGCGAGGACAAACGAGCCCCGCGTGCCCCTCAGGCAGCGCGATTGCGATCCCTGTCCGAACAGCAGCCCATTCTCTTGGTCGCAGGTGGCCGCTTTGCCACGAGTAGAGGTCGAGCCCTGCTGATTCCGGCGTTGCTCGCGTTGGCTCGAGAGCATCTTCTTTCAGCTTCTTGAAGAGCGTGTGGATCATGGTGCCTCCTTACTCGAAGTGAATGAGAGCAACGGATCGCCCGAAAAGCTCTACATTTTTGTAAACACTCAGCTTTGTCTTTCCGGCCATGCGACAGAGCGGGGAGTAGAGCTTGGCGCGATCGAAGGTCGTTAGGTACATCTTGCCGTTGCCGTAAGCGAACGGAACCAGGCGCGAGGCGCGATCCGCGCAGTAAATGTGCAGCCCCTCGGTCACACCGGGCCACTTCGGGTGCATGTAGTCGTCGACGATCACGACGCCGCCTGGAACCATGATCCGTTCGGCTAATCGCAGGTCGTTCAGCACATGCACGACGGTGTGGCCGCCGTCGATGCTGAAGAGCCTGAAACGACCCTGCGCAACGCGCGGCGGAGGCTTGTGTTCAATGATGCCGTTGATCATCGTGTCAAGGGTGTTCACCGTCAGGGCGGTGCGAAGCTGCGTGGCGCTGAGCGTCAGGCTGTCGGCTTCGATGTAGCGAAAGTTTCTTTGTCGATCTCCGATTACATGGTCGACGTGGCGCCTGAACGTGTCGAACATGTCTTCGATGTTGCCGCCGGAGTCGTCGATGTTGCGATCCTGATCGTCGAAAACGTCAATGGCCAGCGAGCCCTCGCTCTCGATATTGGTTAAAAGCGCCAGCGCGCAGAACATCTGCCCTTCGTGGACGCCGATCTCGCCGACGTTACCGACGATGCCATCCTCGCGCTGCAAGTTGTGGATGATCTCGATCGCGGTGAAGACACCCTGGTCGTTCCAGCCGTCAATCCGAGTCCAGGGACCTCCCGGTGCTGTGTATTCCTCGTAGTTCATGATGATTCTTTCTTTCCGTCCCAGTCGATCAAGGCGTGGTATGGGTCGATTGTTTCGGTGGTAATCCAAAAGGAGTGTCCTGCCTCGATAACTGTGCCGTCTTCCGGGTTGATCACCTCGAAGTCGTCTGGAAGCATGACGATATAAGCGTCGTGCTTCAGGGTGTAGACCTGCCCCAGTTGAATGGCGAGCTTTTTCTTTCCTGCATTTTCCACAATGACGGCGGCGTAGGGCCTGCCAGTCGTCTGCGGAAAAAGTGATGGTTGTGCTCCAGATATCTTTGTTTTCAGCGGGTGGGTCATTTTTTTGCTCGCTTGATCGCCTCGTTGGCGTCTTTTGCCCATTCTGGGAAGCGGCGCTTGACATCGCACATCAGGTTCGGGTCGTGGTTGACGGCCCAGAGCAGAAAGCTCCAGAGAATTCGATGGGCGCCCTCTTCCGTGACGTGGTTGTCGGCAGCGATCTCGGCGATCTCCCCGATCAAGCGCTCGCGCTGGCCACACTCCGGGTCGAGCCCTGGGAACAGCGTGCCGATGAGCTTCTCTTCTCGAGCCTCTTCGATGCGCAGATGAGGAACCTTGAGGCCGGGGAGGGCGCTGGAGATCTTGTAGGAATACTCC
>CAZDDA010000564.1:0-2105 GCA_964504085.1 uncultured Thermotogae bacterium
TCTTCAGCCTTTTGACCTGCGCCCACACCGCAAACTCCGCGAACGTCTTTCTCATCGAATGGACGGCCATCGTGCTGGACCAACAATCGGTCGGAGCGCAGGTCGAACAAGATACGTGTTGCTCCGGCGTCCTCCGCGTTCTGCAACAATTCGTAAACGAAATGCGTTCTGTCTGTATAGAGATCTCCCAAGAAGGCAAGATGCCTCTTGCCGTGCCCATATTCATGGAGGTTTTCTTCAAGAATGCGTCTGTAGTCTGCAGGCATGTAACTTCACCTCACTCAGCACCAATGGCGCCGCAGCTCATTTTTTGTCAATGTTTCCTGACGCCACGAGGGCGTGGATGTTTCTCAGCAAGAGTCTCGGGCTCTCTACCCGCTTGCTGTTGAAAGTCTTTCCACCATGTCTCGAGCGCGTCTTCTGAGGCAAACCTGCCTATGAGCACGCCACGCCTTGTCGCAAGAGCCCATTCTGTACCATCACGGTACTTGCAGCCATGCCGAACACTCTGAAGGGAACAGGGGACATCTACTCCCAAGATATTGATTGCTTCGCGAGGGTCGCTCTCGCTCCGAGGCTCTGACGATTCGGAATCCTCGCATGTATCTTCCCTCGCGTCGATTTGCAAGACAGGAGGGCTGGTTCCCGGTTCAACGTTCACGCTTGAATCTGCCTCGTTCAGGAGCTCTTGAAGGTCGATCAAGTGCCTCTCATTATAGCTGATTTCGACAGTTTCCCCGCACAATGCAGCCTCAACAACTGGCTTTCCAGCCCCACCTTCCGCTGTAGTCGTGAGAAGTCGCACTTGTTCCCGAACGTCCAGTGTGGTTTCCACGCTACCGTGCTGGAACTTCGCGCAACAGTTGGCACATAGACACAGAACATTCCCCGGTCGGTCAATCCAGTCAGCTCGTGTTCTCGAAACTAGATACAAGCCTTCGAAATATGGCTCTCCGTCCCTCTTTCTAAAAGTTGCACCGCAAATCTGACACCTTCCATCGTACCATTGTCGCAGCTTGATACGAGTTGCCTCATTCTTTGAAGTCCATCGTTTCACTGGAACAAACCTGTATCTCTCTTTGGGAGTCGACTCACTTTGCCTTATGGCAGCAATCTCGCTTCGAGTCCGCTCGCGTCTCCGCTCTGGGTTGCGAACGATCCCATCGTACTCTGGTTCCTCCTCTCGTTTAGGAACGCGTGAAGGTTTCTTAAACGCCTCACGGAACAAGTCCGTGAATGTCGGCGGCAGAAGCACGTCGTCGGCTACGGTTTGCCCCTCTTCAGCCTCACCGGGCCCTTTCTCGCCTACGCGCTCGCTTGGCACTTCTTCTCTAATCTCCTCCGGATCTGCTGCCGGGGCCTTGACACCTCGCTGTGATTTAACCAGTCCTTCGTGGCCTGCCCGCGCTCTCACATCGCCAGTTGGTGCATGGTCTACCGGACATCCTTCATCCATTTGCGGCAATAGTGTGGGGTGTTTGTCTGTACTAACAGGGGCATCTCCCGGCGAGAAACGTTGATCATGTTCGGAGATGCTCGTACTCTTAGGCAGACTTGCCTTCTCCAGGTCGGCGACTTCTGCGGGAAGCGACCAGTTTCTTTTTCTGATACGAGCTCTTGCTTCCTCGGCGGACTCGCCGAGAGCAAGCTCAATGAAGTCGGCAAAATCCTTGTAGCGCCGATCAGAAAGCAATCCCTTAGCAATTGTCTCTGCAACGTGCGCCTTCTTGCACCGGTCACCAAGATGCACCAAGCATGTGTTTTCTCTGTTCCAATAGGCAGAGCGAGTTTTTCGGCGTACTTCGCTCCCGAGGCGGAACTCCACGGTCAGATCAAGCGCTTCGGATTCACACGTCCCCCACAAAGCTATATGCAACTTTTCACTGACACAACGTTCGTAATCGCTTCGATACTTTTCCTTAAGGCACGTGAGAATAAAAAGGCGCGCACCAAGCGTCAAGAATAGAGGTGTGTCTAACAGTTTAACTTCCGCGTTTTCGCTCGCACCAATCTCCACATGTTCCGAGAGGTATGGAACGTTCAGCGCACGATACAACGAGTCGTAGTCAGAGAACGACGCCTTCCGCGGTCGCCACACGAAGTGA
>CAZDDA010000565.1:0-2099 GCA_964504085.1 uncultured Thermotogae bacterium
ATGGCCGACGCTGGACGTCAGCAGGCGCCTGATCGTGTTGAAGAGTTGCGGGAATCTCTCAGCGAATCTCGCCGGATGGCGCAGCGAGTGGCTGAACTGGAAGCCAAGTTAGAGCAACAGCGTCAACGTGCCGAAGAGCTCGATACTACTCTTCGCCTGCGAGAGCAGGAATCTGTGACTCAGGGCCAGTCTACAGCCGAAGCTGCCATCTGGCAGCAGGAGATGCGCGATCTGGCGGAGGCTCGGACCGCGGCGGAGGCTGAGTTAGCTGAGTGGAAAGAGAGAGCAGAACGACTCTCCCGTTCACATGGCGATCTGCAGAACCAACTGTCGCAGGCACAGACTAAAATTGAGGAGGCGCGTCGCCAGATCTCGCAGGCCGTGGCTGCGCAACCGGTTGGGGTTGAGCCCAGTGGCATTCTATTGAGCGACGATCAGGGGCACATTGTCTTGGCTGACCAGGGCGCTCGTTACCTCCTGGGCCTGTCCCAGTCGACATTGGTGGGTATGCCCTTGGGGGCTCTGTTCAACGAGCCGTCTTTTGCTGACGCGGTCGGCAGGCTGTTGCACGATGAGACTGAGGCTGGCGAGGTCGTTGTCGAGTCCCTCGAATTGGGTGACCAGAAAGTGCAGGCAGAACTGACACGGCTCCCTGACGCTGCACGTTCACCGGCAGCGTTGGCCGTTATCCTTTGTACAGAGGAGGGGGTGAAGGCGCAAGGCCGGAAGGTGGTCTCGCTGATCCAAGAACTGGGTACCCCAATGAACTCCATCACCAGCTACACAGATCTACTGCTCAGCGAGTCTGTGGGTATTCTCGGTGAGATGCAGCGCCAGTTCTTACAGCGGATCAAGGCCAATGTCGAGCGCGTGGACGGGGTACTCGACGATCTTGTCAAGACAACTGCTGCGGACGTCGGTGAGAAATCGCTTGAGCCCGAGACGGTTGATCTCATCAACGTCATCGAAGACGCGATCACGTCGCTGTCTGCGCAGTTCAGTGAACGCAAGCTGACAGTGCAAATGGACATGCCGGTCGAGCTACCAAATGTCCATGCGGATCAGGATAGCCTATACCAGGTTGTGCAGCACCTGCTCTCCAATGCCTGTCAGTGTTCAGAGCCGGGGACGGATATCAAGGTCAGTGCGCGATTGGAAGAATATGACGACCAGGTTGAGGGGTTGCCTGACTATTTGTTCGTGTCCGTGACTGACACGGGCGGTGGCATAGCCCCGGAGGATCAGAGCCGGATCTTTCAGCGTCTCTACAGAGCTGATAACCCGCTCATCGTCGGACTGGGTGATAATGGGGTTGGTCTGTCAGTCGCTAAATCACTGGTGGAAGCACAAGGTGGGCGTATCTGGGTGGAGAGCGAGATGGGTGTAGGGAGTACTCTCAGTTTCATCCTGCCGCTCTCCTCGAAGGACGATGGTGACCGGCTGCCGGAGGCGGAGGCTGCGTCCGGTGACGCGGGGAGGCAAGAGTGAGCGAACAAACGCGCTCCGGCATGGGCCGATCCGCTGAGATGCGCCAACTCCTTGGGAGTGTTGCCGTCACTCTCATCAGCGTGGGTATGTTGTTGGGCAGCTTTCTGCTGAGCCAATTAGACTCATCAGACACACAGCCGTCGCCGAGTCAGACGAGTGATGTGCTTGCCCCTTCAGCCACGGGGTATCTGCCCACGGTCACCCCGACACTTTCACCCACGCCGTCTTCTTCTCTTCCGCCTTCTGCGACCGTTACTTCCATTCCGCTGCCGTACACACCACCTCCTTCCCCTACCGCATCTCATTTGATGCCGAGCTGTCCGCAGCCACCGGGTTGGTATGTCTACACCGTGCGGCAGGGCGACACGCTCACCAGCTTGGCCTGGCGAGCTGGTATCACCCTTCTTGCACTGAAGGAAGCCAATTGCTTGAGTTTGTCGGTGATCTGGCCTGATCAACAGATCTACCTACCACCCGCCTTCTATGCAAGTCCAACGCCTTGGCCCTGCGGTCCGCCTATCGGCTGGGTTGTGTATGTTGTGCAGCCGGGGGACACACTCTATTCTCTTTCAGTGCGGTTCGGTGTGGGTATCGAGGCGATCCGGCGTGCC
>CAZDDA010000566.1:0-2097 GCA_964504085.1 uncultured Thermotogae bacterium
AGTTAGCCAAAAATATGGAGTTTTTTGCAGGAGGCGCCAAGGGCATAGGCGCTAACTTTGCATGATAGGTTATGCTGGGGCCTTCTGTTTGTAATGAATGGAACCTGGTTCAATTTAGCCTCAAGTTCCTACGAAAGCGAGTCGAAAGTGGAGAGGAATTGTAGGGAGGTTGGTGTGTTATGGAGTTGAGTGGAGGATAACTGTAGTCACTAAAATAGGGTCTTTTTTCTTGACTTTCCTGGGAAGCTGTGCACATATGCGTTTTCATGGCAAGCAGATCCGGTCCCGTTCATGTGGTCAAGAATATCAGGAAGTATAAGGGCAAGGAATACGCGACGTATCTTCTTCGTCGATCGGTTCGGGTGGGCAAGAAGGTCAAGAAGGAGACCGTTGCCAATCTTTCCCATTTGCCTGAGGAATTGATCCGGATTATCCGTCGCTATCTGAAGGGCGAGGCCTTTGCCGGCGCCGGGGAGTCGTTTCGGATCGACCGCAGTCTTCCTCACGGCCACGTTGCTGCGGTTCTGGGAACGCTCAGGAGGCTGGGTCTTGAGAAGCTTCTAGGGAAGAAGCCCAGTCGTCGGAGGACTTTGACGGTTGGCATGATCGCGGCGCGTATCCTTGAGCCTTCTTCCAAGTTGGCCGTTGCCGGACATTTGAATGCGGAGACGTCGTGTACGTCTTTAGGGGAAGTGCTGGGAGCTGAGTCGGTGGATGTTGACGAGCTGTATCATACGATGGATTGGCTCATTCAGAGGCAGTCCGGGATAGAGGATGCCCTGGCCGAGCGACACCTTACCGATGGCTCGCTGATGCTCTACGACGTGACCAGCGTCTATTTTGAAGGACGTACCTGTCCATTGGCCGGGCTGGGTCATAACCGGGACGGCAAGAAGGGCAAGCTTCAGATTGTGGTAGGTCTGTTGTGCAATGCGGAAGGGCGCCCCGTGTCCGTCCAGGTTTTCCGGGGCAATACCGGTGATCCGAAAACTCTTTTGCCGCAAATTGAGAAGATACGATCCCGGTTTGATCTGAGCCGGGTGGTTTTGGTTGGAGATCGGGGCATGATCACTGAAGCTCGGCTCAGGGAAGATGTTCGCCCTGCCGGGCTGGACTGGATTACTGCTCTGAGGGCTCCTTCCATTCGTCAACTGGTGGATTGCGGGTCTTTGCAATTATCACTTTTTGATGAGACGGATCTGGCCGAGATATCAGGTCCCGCATATCCGGGGGAGCGGCTGATCGTCTGCAAGAATCCGTTGCTTGCCGAAGATCGGGCCCGTACACGCATGGAGCTGATAAAAGCTACCGAAAAACATTTGGATACGATAGTGCAGGCAACCATGCGTCACGCCCGCAAGCTCAAGGGGAAAGACAAGATAGCCCTCAGGGTGGGCAAGGTGGTGAACCGCGCCAAGGTGGGCAAGTATTTCAATCTGAACATAACCGACAATTCCTTTGGTTACTCCCGCAACGAAGAGCGGATTTCGCAGGATGCGAGGCTGGACGGTTTCTATGTTATACGCACCAGTGTCCCGGAACAGGATCTCACCGCCCAAGGCACGGTGAGGTGTTACAAAAGCCTTGCCAAAGTGGAGCGGGCCTTCCAAAGCCTGAAGTCGGCGGATCTCAGGGTGCGACCTATTCATCATCGCCTGGAAGATCGGGTCAAAGCCCATGTCTTTATCTGCATGTTGGCCTACTACGTGGATTGGCACATGCGCAAAGCGCTGGCTCCAATCCTGTTTGACGACGATGATCGGTCCAAGGCCCAAACGCTTCGTCAATCGGTAGTAAAGCCCGCCAGACGCTCAAAAGGGGCTCTGAGAAAAGCCTCCACAAGAAAGACTGAAGACGGAATCCCCGTTCAAAGCTTTCAAAGCTTACTTTCCCATTTAGGCACGCTTACGAAGAACACCGTTCGATTGGTATCCTCTGATGTCGCGTTTTGCCAGTACTCGGAGCCGACTGCGGTGCAACGCAAAGCCTTTGAGCTCCTCGGCGTCTCGCCCAGAATGTAGTCACTAAACTATCCGGTCAAGCTCATTATCCCCAATTTTCACAATCACTTGCTTATTACTACTGGCGGAACTTCGG
>CAZDDA010000567.1:0-2084 GCA_964504085.1 uncultured Thermotogae bacterium
GAAGCCAAGGCACCCGAGGGCCATCTCACCGCGAGTGGGCTCATGGCCTACGTCTACAAACAAGTTTCCAGCGACATCCACTCCAGGCAGACTCCTCACTATGGCTTCTTGAGTGGGGACGGCGATCTTGTCTTCTCCGCCTCCGACTTGGACGGAATTCCTCAAAGCAGCACAACTGAAAGCGACGAACTCATTACGATTGCCTCCCTGGATATCCCGGAACCAGAGCACGCCGGCAGGGATCCCTTCGCGACGGCGAAGCGGCACCTGTCTGATCCCACGCAAACCATCGCCCTCCACGACCTCGTTATGCACTACGTCCGCCGAGTCGCCGTCGAGACTTCCTCAGAACGACTCCCAGTGGAGAATGTCGGATACTCCCTTGAAGAGCTCACCAAGAGGTTGCAGATCTGCGAGGAGGTCACTCAAACGCTCAGGCGCATCCTCGCCTGCATCTCCTACTGGGGAGGCACTCCCCAGCGGAGCATCCTCGGAAAGGCAATGTCCCGAGTAACCGATCATTTGACGACAGAGAGTGGTCTCATCATCTGGAGCGGACTGCGGTGGTATCCGGCAATCCTCCTTTGCTATGGTGCCGGCATTGCGGCGTTGGCGAATCACATGTACGACAACCTTGCAGCATTTCTCGCGGCGCCCGTTAACACCGCACGCGGCAGCGGACAACACGCGACGATCGCAGAGGCAGTGGCTGAAGCGATAAGAGCGCTGGAGCAGTCAGACGCTTTCAAGCAACTCCCTGGTCACGACAACTACTACACGGCCAGAAGCGAATACCTCTTCAAGTTCCTCCAACCAGATCTGGATGATGACCTATTCCTTGGGCGGGGTTACGAGCGGCTGTTCGACCAGTTTGAGATCATACTTGCACTCACGAATGCAACGAGACGAAAGAGGAACAACAAGTCCGTGTGGGGACCCGTTGGACGCTTTGGCTGGAAGTTCTATCGCGGGCGGAGCGAGGGCAATCCACTCGTTGATGTTGTTGAGGAAGCGAGAGCCCTGGGCCCAGACTGGCCGCCGTACGCTGCGGGTCTCTTCGGTCAAGATCATGAGCTATTCCTCACTGTGCTCGGTGAGTACAAACAGATGATTGGGAACTTGGGCTGGTTCTGAGGTCAAGCGGAGTGAGTGGTGGTCCAATCGGGTAGCCCGGGCGTCTAACCCTAATCCGGCATTCGTGAGCGACGATTGTTGCGGGCATCTACCCCCCACCCATCAAACCCCCAGGACATGCGGGTCCGCACCGGGCGGTTCACGGGGATGGAGCACGAGACGTGGGAAAGGCGAGGGCCCAAGCGATCGGGCAGTTGCCTTCGATTGCGGGACCGTTCATGCGGAGGGATTCGTTGTTACCAGCTGACTCGGATGGCGAGACCAGCTCTTGGCAAACGACAGCATGTCGGCCGATATCACCGTACGAGAAGCACGCGTCGGCTCGCTGTCTCCCTTCCGACACTGAACCGACAGAAGTACGCGCCGGCCTCAACCGGTCTGCCTGAATCGTCTCGTCCATCCCATGTTGCGGTTCCCATCCCGGCATCTAGAGCGGGTGGGATCAGGGTTCGAACGATGCGCCCGGCAGCGTCACAGACAATCAGCGCAATGGAGGATGCCGCTTCAGTCTCGTGAATTGAGAACGCGATTCTGGTCGCGTCGCTGAAGGGATTCGGGGCGCTAGGCTGCAAGACGATGCCCGGCATCTCGGAGGGCTGGGTCGCCGGATAGCCTGAATCCTGCACACTCCAGCACCCAACCGGCCAGGCACCGATCAGGCCGCAGTATGCCTGATCACACGGCGAATAGCTCCATAGGTGGTAGTCGTCGCTCTCCTGGTCGCAGAAACACGGATCGAGGGAAATGTTGCCGAAGCGACCCAAGTAACCGGCAATCGGTCCAACCCAATCACCCCCAGCGTTTCCGTAGATGTCGCAGCAGACCAAATAGACACTGGCATCGGATTCCTGCCGGACAGCGCCACCATCGATTGTGAATGCGACAATAGTATTCACGATCTCAACGGCGGTACTGCTGTGCACTCTGATGCCCCCCCCTGTGTCGCCAGC
>CAZDDA010000568.1:0-2083 GCA_964504085.1 uncultured Thermotogae bacterium
CCCAGCGGACCTTACTAATCTCCACACCATAACGATCATCGAGGCGCCTCAATGCACCTTGATCAACTCATACGCTACCTTCGGGGGTGAACCATGAAGCTCCAAAAGACCGCATCATTACTCCTATTTGTCTCATTGATTGCGTCACTACTGCCTCTCTCCCAGTTTTCGCGAGCACAGGGGGATACACTAAGCCTAGATTCAACACTTATCGGAATTTGATTCACGAGCCAGCCTCCAGCGGTCGCAAGTAGACTGCAGGATCCGGGAACCTTAACAACTCAATCAGTTGTCGCTGAGCGGCGTTCAGTTCTGAAGGGAGCTTCAGCACGCTCCCGTCGCTAAACTGGAGATAGACGGCGCCAAGCAGCTCGAACTTCTCCAGTACCTGTCGGGCGGTGATCCAGCGCCCAGCTCTACGGCACAGCATCTCAAGGATGGTGTACACGAGCAGGGCCAGCATCGCCACAAAGACCAGCCCTTCAATACGCTCCTCCTTCTGCAAGAACACAGGGCGAATGCGAATCGGGCCTTTGACGACCTTGATCCGCCGTTCTACCACTTCCTGCTTCTTGAAGCGAGTTAGCATCTCGTCGGTTGAGAGGTCAAAGTCGTTGGTGCCGAGCAGGTAGCGGCCGTCCCTCGCTTCGGCTTGGGCCAGCTTCTCCTCGTTCACCTGGAAGGACAGCTTCAGGTTCCCGTCTTCGCCTGTCAGCTCCACATCCACCAGAGCCTTGGCCGGATTGCCCTGACGCGCTTTCTCGATCTGCGACCAGGCGTAGTCGCGTCGCTTGTAGCGGCGCGTGTTCAGCATGCCCTGGATCTCCTCCAGTCGGCTGATGAGTCGATCCAGATAGGTCTGACGCCGATCTCGGTCCAGCTTGACCTTGGTTCGGCTCTTGACCACCAGGACTTGGATGGGAACCTCTTCTCCTTCGCATTCGATCGTGGTCGATCGTAGCACGCCGTAGTAGCGAGGAGGCTCATCCTTGGGCTGGTTGACAGGGCGATAAGCCAACGGATGGGCTTCCAGCTCTTGATCGGATACGGCATCTATGACGTCTCTCAAAGACTCACCCACACTCAGCGGTCCTAACCAGCGAATCTGCTTCTCGGCATAAGCGGCGAGAACGTCCCGATCCAGCATAGCTCGATCACTGACCAGTAAGAAATCCCGTTCACGCTCAGCCAACTCCGGTCGGTCCAACAGCGAGCGAAGCGCTTTCATATTCTCAAGCGGCGTCGTCCGATCCGCTGTTCGGCCAGCCAGAACACGATAGCCGAGAGGGATGCCGGTCTCACTGGTGACATTCACCCCCAGATTGACTTGTTTGGCGTCCGGCCGGTGATCTCGGCTGTACCCGTAGCTGATCTTCTCGCTCTCGGTGTACTCGCCTTCGAAGTAAATGGAGGTGATGTCGTAATGGAGGAACCGAAGGTCAATGTCGTACTCCACGATCGCTTGGACAACAATGTCCTGCCAGATTGCACCCAGGTGGGGATGAAGATCGTCCAACGTCCGCCCGATCCGTGTATCGTGCATCTGATCGGCCTTGACGTCCAGTGTATCCTCCAACACCGTCTCGGTCATCCATTCTTTCACCTTGTACAACGGTCGAGGAGCCATCAATCGGTTCAATCCCAAGATCTCGATCGTCGTACCGTGGCTCACCTCTTCCTTACCAGGGCAGTGACGATCAATGGTCTCCATCACACGCAAACGCCGGAGGATGGGAAACAGCACTGGAATCGCACCCAGTGACTTGGACAACTGATTGTTAATACCATCTGCTTCCTCAACAACCGTGATATAATGAAGTGAAAATGAGAGGGAGGTGCGAAAGATGTCACGGTTGCAGATGGATTGGCGAGAAGACGAGTCGAGTTTGAAGCGACTGTATCAACAGGAGAAGGATCATCAGAACCGGACGCGATTGCAGGCTCTGTGGTATCTACGGCAAGGTCGGACCATCGGTGAAGTGGCTGAGTTAGTCGGCGTACACTATCGTACCGTCCAGGATTGGGTGGCGTGGTATCGTCGGGGTGGGATTTCCGAAGTGCTGAGCCATCGACACGGAGGGGC
>CAZDDA010000569.1:0-2079 GCA_964504085.1 uncultured Thermotogae bacterium
TGGTCGTGGGATGATTGCCCCGTGGCACTCTATGATCTGCCACTGGTTCATGACCCAGGACGACATTCACCAGTACAACGCGGAGGCCGAGCTTAACAACGGCCCTGAACCATTGCCTGTCCCCGACATCTCCAACAAGCGTGGGGACTGGTACCATTACTACTATCGTTCCTACGATAGCTGTGTGACCGCCTACTACGCGCTCGACCCGAACGCCAGAGAGAATGGTTATTCCCCGCAGGAGCGGTGGGTGCTCTACACCACGCCGGGCGAGGTGATCAACCGTTCTGCAGAGTCCATCCAGAAGATGAAGGATGGTTTTGGCGACCAGATCCTCTTTGACCTGCGGGTGATGAAGCTCTCCCGTGGCTCTGGCGCGTATCCTCTCTGGGACCGCCATCAGTACCACATGCTCGCGCTACCCGCTATCGTCGCAGCTCTGGCGACCGCCTCTGGCCTCGAGAACGCAGGATTTGACCTCGAGGACGTTCTCTCGGTAACGGACGTCGATGCCTGGAATGACGAGTCTTTCTTCGCCTTGGCCGGGGACCCGGAGGGCGAATACGAGGACTCAACCCTGTTCATCCGTCGCGCCGCGTTGTGGGCGAGTCTGGGCGAGAAGGACCCAAAGAAGGACCAGGTCAAAGGGGCCAAGACCGCCAAGGGCAAACCATCGTCCAAGGCAACATCGTCTGAGGCTCTCTCGGAGTGCATCGGGATTGTCCAGTACCCGTGGGGTAAGCCGATCTGGTGCCGGGTGATCAGCGCAACGAACCCTGCAGGGTACAATGCCAAGCAACCCAAGATCGTGCCCCTGGTGACGGAAATCTTCCTCACCGAGGCCAAGGCCCGTGCTGCTGCTGCCGAGGAACTGGATGCCCAGGGCGTCGATGTCCAGGCTCAGTCGCTGATCCCCGAGAACTGGCGGGACGCAGCGGATCACGAGTGGTATGACTACGTCAGGCAGAACGACGACCCGAGCATCACGGCGACGTCTATGCCTCCGAAGAAGCGACAGGACCTGATCGAGCTTCTCTACGCGGACAACTTTGAGCAGATCGAAGCTGCACGCGCAAAGAATGCGGGGTAACATGGACTTCGACGATGCCCGTACTGCACAGAAGGACTATGAGGCAACGTCTATCGACCGGCAAGCAGCCATTGAGTCTCTTGTCTGCGACTACGAGCTTGTCGCCCAGAAGAATCTGCCCATCATTGATCAACTCAAGGCTGTAATCCGGGACCTGGAGGCACCCTTGAAAGAGATCAGATCTTCTCTCTCCGAGATGATGGAGCCTGGGGAAAAGGTGGAAACACCCTATACCCTGGTGCAGATGCGGAAGGGCTACATGCGGACTAGCTGGGAGACAAAGTCGCTCGAAGGCTTTGCAGTAGACCATCCCGAGATCTTACAATGGCGTAAGATCACGGAGGTCGACCCCTCACTGGCTATCAAGCACAAGGGGTAACAACACAGGGAGAGGGGCCCGCATCCGAGTAGGCCCCTCTCCAGAAAGGATAGAGATGGCAGAGAGTAGATACTTTATCACTGTAGACTGGTGCAAAGAGGGTCGCCGGGGTGTATTCTGCAATAACACTGGGGTTGCGTACTCCAAGGATACACAGCATACCACGGAAGAGATGGACAAAATCCTCGGCCCGTTCTGGCTGATTTTGGATCCAGAGTCAACGCCGTTCACAGAAGAAGAACTCATGGAGTAAAAGGTGTGGACGCCATTGGATGAATACTCTGGCGTGTTCGGCGTTGCGAGGAGAGAAGATGGATAAAATCATAGTCGAGGGCAACTTAGTCAGAGAGGCCCAGCACATGGGTACAGACCGCCTATTCGTCGATGGAAAGCTCCTGACGAGGCTGGTGGAGAAGCTGGACTTTGTAGGCAAGGACATCTCGTCCGGTGGATACTTTGTAGATACGTACTATGGACGGGTGAGGATCACGATAGAGAGGATTGAAGATGAGTGAGCTATTCCCCGGCAAGTTCATTGATCGCCAGGGAGCCATAAAGTTTGCACTAGAGCTACCGGAGATCAAGCAATTAGAGCGTGGTATGCGCCGTG
>CAZDDA010000570.1:0-2068 GCA_964504085.1 uncultured Thermotogae bacterium
GCACACATTCCATATGTGGCAGCACGAGCAGTATCTCCCGGACCTTGCTGATCGCCTTGGGTATGAAGAGTGGGCGGCTCGGGGCTCCAAAACCATCGTCGATCGGGCTCGGGAGCGCGCCCTCAGCATCCTGGCGACTCACGAGGTCCCACCGTTGCCCGATGAGCAGGATCGCGCACTGGACCGGATCCTTCAGGCTGCGGAAGGCGAGAAGCTTGGATGACCAGAGAGTCCATCACACATCACCTGTTGGAAAGGAGAGAGAATGGGCAAGCAGGAACTGCTGAATCAACTGCGCGAGGCTCTGCAAGGCGACGCGGGCCAGAACGAGGTCGCCGAGATCGCCGAACAGATCGTGACATCGGATATCCAGATTCAGGACGCGATAGATACGGCGTCTGCCGCGATCCGTGGGATCGGGGAGAAGTTCGAGACCGGTGAGGTCTTCTTGCCTGATCTCATGATTGCGGGCAAGAAGATGGAGCGCTGTATGGCTGTCCTCAAGCCGCACATTGAGATAGAAGGACAGGCCGACGCCGGCGGGCGAATCGTGATCGGGTCGGTCACGGGTGACATCCACGACATCGGGAAGAACCTCGTGGCGACCATGCTGTCGGTCGGGGGCTTCGAGGTGGTCGATCTTGGGGTCGGCGTGCCTGCGATGGATTTTGTGAAGGCGGCGAAGAAGGAGCGAGCTGACATCATCGCGCTGTCGAGCCTCATGACCACGACGCTGCCCTACCAGAAAGAGGTTCTCGATCTCCTGTCTGAGATGGGCCTGCGCGACAAGTACTTCGTGGTCGTGGGCGGCGGGCCGGTCACACCGGAGTTTGCGACCGAAGTGGGTGCGGACGGCTGGGCCGAGAACGCGGCATTGGCCGTCAGCCTGTGCACGACGCTGATGGCATCCGGAGACACCCCCCCGGTCAAGACCGTTGTGCTTTGATGAACGCGGAGCACCAAGCGTCGGTGGCTCAACACAAAGGAGAAATGCGATGGCATTGGATCGTGATCGACTCATGCTCGTCCTCGACAGAGCCCACTCAGGGCCTGTCTGTGAGACTTTCAAGTGGGATACTGAGGTCATACCGCAGACAATCGCAAAGAACCTGATCGAATATGACCTCAGGGGAACGTGCGACCCGGACAATCCTGTCAACCAGGATGATGCACTGGCTGACCGGTTCTTCCAGGCTGGCCTCGACACGGCTGTGGAGGTCGGGATGCTCTGCCTTGACACACAGCGTCGGATCATCTTCTCCCGGGAAGAGATCGCGCAGGCCCTGGATGCTGCTCCGTCTGCGTTCACGCTTGGCGAGGGTGACCAGGAAGTACTCTTCAAGCACCGCACTTTCGACGATGCCACGCTGCCCATCTGGGTGTGTCCTCTAAGCATAGCGGTCTCGGAAGAACTCTTCGTGCCGATCCTTGAGGGTATCGCGAGAGTCCCAGAGGTGGATTGCATTGAGGGTCCCTCGTTCGAGGCCATCTGGGGCAGTAAGATCAGGGCGGGCTCGCCGTACGAAATGCTGGCGGGAAGACGGCAGGCGGATCTGACGTATGAGGCTCTGCGACGGGCCGGGCGGGAAGGTATGGGGCTCTATGCCGTTGGCACAGCCCCTACGCACTACGGTGTTCTGGGTGGCTACGGGATCCCCGGCGGCTACAAGCCGGAGCGGGACATCGTGCTCTTGCTCTCTCCTGTGGAAATGAAGACTTCCTACGAGAGCCTCCACAAGCTGGCTCAGGTCTACAACTGCGATGGCATCACTTACGGCGGTTCGTGGTCCATGATCGGTGGCTATGCTGGGGGACCCGAGGGGGCCACGGTGTCCTGCATTGCCTGCACGCTGCTGCTGTACACGGCCTATCAGGCCTCCAATGGTGCGTCCTTCCCCTACGACTTGCACACGATGGGCAACTGCGGACGCGAGGCGCAATGGGCGCTCGGCACAGTCTTCCAGGCGCTCAGCCGGAACACGCACATCTGCGCCAATTCGGTCCTCAACCAGTCGGCCGAGCCTGTGACCAAGATGCTGCTGTACGAGTCAGCCGTGGGCATGATGAA
>CAZDDA010000571.1:0-2067 GCA_964504085.1 uncultured Thermotogae bacterium
ACGGCACTGAAGATCGTCGTATTCGCGGAGATGCCGATAGCGAGCGAAAGCACTGCGATCGCGATGAGGCCCTTGCTCCTCCGCATCGCACGGAATCCGTATTTGATGTCCTGCAGGATGATGTCCATGGTGTATTCCGTTCTCAGCAAATACCAGGCGTGGGTAAACGCACCTGCGGACCAGAGCAGCCAGCTCACACCCAATGACCTGCGCAACGTTCCGATTTCGGCCCGGTGCCGCCACCGATGCAACAGCTCCGCGTTCCACTGATCCCGCCACAGTTTTCGACGCTTCCGCGGCACAAAAGCGGCGGCGAATCCGATCAGCCTTTGGCTCAATCGCAGCGAGATAGGTGGATCGCTCTGCGGGCTAGTCATTGCCGCCAGCTGATCAAAGTCGCCTGGCTTGAACGCCGTCACTGAACGGGACCGGCGCCAACGACCGGTATCGGTTCATTGCGGCAAGCAACACCTCTTCGCCGCGCTGCGATATCCGGTAGTAGCGCCGCGGGGGGCGTTTCTCCTGTTGAGCGATCTTGCCTTCTTCCCACTCGGAAGTAGCGAGCCCCAACGCCTCGAGTTTGTCGAGCGCTGGGTAGATCGTCCCGCTGGTGAGGCCCGTCTCCTCCATGATGTCGAACCCGTATTGGCATCCGCGCGCAAGAGCGTGCAGGACCATTACCGAGCCCAGGCTTAGTTCTTTCTTCTTGGCCACAGTCTCTCCGGAGAGCTATGTAGAATGTCTATATATAGTGAGAATCACGCTATATCGCCAACGTTGATATGTCCACTACGGGAGATATGGTAACGGAGTTTCGGGGCCGTCCTGGCACAGCATACGAGGCCCGGTTCGCCACGATTCCACATCACGACCTCCACAAGACCAAGAATCACATCTGCTGCGGCTATCGGGGACTTCACTGCAGACTCCGTGTATCGCCTCCACCAGCACCGCATACATAGGACGTTCACCGCAATGACAATCGTGAAGTTGGTTGATTGTCTTGACCCCTGTGCCGGAGCCGGATGATGAAATGCCTCATAGCTCAGCCTCCTGTTCTCCTTACTCTCTTCTTCCTTCTGCCTCTTGTCTCCTGCACCAGTAACGAGGAGGCAGGGCTGGTTCTCATCGACGGCGGTTCTTTCGAGATGGGAGACGTCTTTGCCGAAGGCAGGCCGGACGAACTTCCGACCCACCACGTGACACTCAGCGACTTCTTCCTGGCTCCCACCGAGGTAACCGTGGCCGAGTTCGAGGAGTTCGTGATCGCGACGGGGTACCGCACCTCAGCCGAAGGCCCGAACGATCCGGAGGCGCGTCAGGTCCTCATGCAGACGGTTATGTCAGGCCAGCTTTCCCGCGAAGAGGTTATGGAAGTTCGCGATCAGATGCTGCTCTTATCCGGGGCAGGTTACTGGGCAGCCGAAGAGCGGCAGTGGCGGGGCTACAACCCGGAAACCAATTGGAGGAACCCGGGCTTCGAGCAGGCACCCGATCATCCGGTCCAAGCGGTCTCCTGGGACGACGCCATTAGGTACTGCAACTGGCTGAGTGAGAACGCCGGCTTACCGGTAGCATACGATCTTGCAACCGGCGAATTGCTGGATGAACATGGCGATCCAACCACCGATGTTACTAGAGTGCGAGGCTACAGACTCCCTACTGAAGCAGAATGGGAGTATGCGGCTCGTGAAGCAGGGCGCAAGGTGCGCTTCGGAACCGGAAGCGACACTGCACGATCATCGCAGATGAACTTCCGAGGAGATGAGGGTGAACAGCCGTACTTGGAATTAGGATCGTACCGCAAAGGCACCACTCCTGTAGGAAGCTTCCCGCCGAACGCGTTGGGCCTTTTTGACATGAGTGGCAACGCCTGGGAATGGGTGAGCGACACGTACGCGGGTTACGACTCCGCGGCTAGCATCAACCCCTATATGACCGAAGGCGCCGAGCGCATTCTCAGAGGTGGGCGTTGGGGAGGAGACGCATTTGAGGCTCGGGTCTTCCATCGTTCCTCTTGGCCACGCAACGACCGATGCAACAACTCGGGGTTTAGAGTAGCACGTT
>CAZDDA010000572.1:0-2066 GCA_964504085.1 uncultured Thermotogae bacterium
CGCCTCATGCGAGTGCAGATTCGACTAAGGTCGGAAGGTATGGCTAAGCAGGCCCGTCTACTCGGTTTGCTTTTGGCCTAGCCTGAGTTTCCGGTTTAGGTAGATTTAGCTTTGCCATTTTTCCTGGGAGTAGGCTGTAGGAGCCTGTTTTTGCTTCCCCGGCAGTGTATTACCCTACATACATGTGTAATACTGAGACTTGTGATGCCTTGTAGTGGCAAATAATGGCTTGACTTGTTGGCCAGATGTATTACCCTTCCTCCCGATGTGGTATTATCGTCACATACTCACTGGAGGAAGCCATGGCCAGCATCATCAAGAAGGTCAAGAAGGGTCGCCCATACTACTACGCCGTAGAATCCAAACGCGTCAATGGCAAGCCCAGGATCGTCTGGCAGAAGTATCTCGGCACCGTCGAAGGCATCCTCGACCGTACAGAAGGAACGCGGCCAAAGAAGCCGAAGGAAGTCGTCATTTTCGAGGCTGGCGGCGTTGCTGCGCTCCTTGGTATTGCCCAACGACTGGGTGTCATCGAGCTTCTGAACGAGTTGGTTCCGAAACGTGACCAGGGGCCCACGGTCGGCCACTACATGCTGCTTGCGGCTTTGAATAGGGCTCTTTCGCCTTGCAGCAAGGTCGAGATCGGCGACTGGTATGACAGCACGATACTGCGTCGTCTTTGGCGTTTGCCGCAGTCGGCGTTCACGAGCCAGCGTTTTTGGGACCACATGGGGATGGTCTCCGAGGATGCGATAGATGCATTTCAGGAGCGGCTGATCGAGCGTATTCGGTCTGAATTTGGGCTTTCTTCGGGTCTTCTTCTCTATGATACGACGAATTTCTTCACGTTTCTGGCCACGAGCAATCAGCGGGCGGCTATTCCGCAACGAGGCCATTCCAAGGCGAAGCGTCACGACCTTCGTCAGGTGGGGCTTGCATTGCTGGTGACGGAGAAGTTCATGCTGCCTCTTCTGCACCAAGTCTATCCCGGAAACGTTCCCGACGTGAGCCTGTTCCCGCAGATAGCGCGGGGGTTGATCGGCAGATACAAGCAACTGGTGGGGGATTGTGAGGAAGGGACGCTTGTGTTCGACAAGGGCAACGTCTCTGACGATGCGATGGAGGTTCTTGCAGTCCACGGAATGGGCTTCGTAGCCGCGTTGAGCGCGAACCGCTGTAAGGACCTGCTCTCGATTCCGTTTGAGCGGTTCGAGGCCATCGATGGGCTTTCAGGGACGCTTGCGTGCAGCAGCGTCATCGAGATGTGGGGCGTCCGATGTCGGGTGGTTGTGTCGTACACGGAGAGTTTCTTCACTCAGCAGTTGGCGGGTGTGACCAACAATCTCATCAAATGCCAGAAGCGACTGTCGGAACTCCAGAAGGGTCTCGACAGGTGGCGTGACGGCAAGAGCCGAGGGAAGCGTCCAACTCTCTCCAACGTCCGCAAGAGCGTGCAAGAGGTTCTCTCAGCTCAGTTCATGAGGGACTTGTTTCAGGTGAGGCTCGATGAGGAGGCAACGTCCCAAGGTCTCCACGAGAGGGCGCCTCGTTTACGCTATGAGGTGGACCACGCTGCTTTGACGCGACTGACGAACGAGCGGCTGGGTAGAACGCTTCTGGTTACCAACCACGTTGATTGGAGTCCTGGCCGAGTGATTCTCGCATATCGAGGGTTGACGCGCGTCGAGGAGTCATTCAAACACATGAAGAACGTGGCCTTCTTACGTTGGCAACCGGCGTATCATTGGACCGACCAGAAGTTGAAGGTCCACGGGTTCTACTGTGTGCTGGGACTGCTTCTCGCCACGTTGGCTCGCAAGGAAGCAGTCGAGGCGGGCATCGAGCTCTCCCTCCCGAGAATGTTGAAGGAATTATCGGCGATTCGGGAAGTTGCAGTCATCTACCCCAAGGGCACGCTTGCGCGACCCAAAGACCATACGGCGATCACCAGAATGTCGCCCAAACAGCGAAAACTCGCGGACGCACTCAACCTAGCCTCCGTCCTCAACCAGTAGGTAATACATACCCAAACGCGAAAACCACCTTGAAAAGCCTGTACCCCAGCA
>CAZDDA010000573.1:0-2062 GCA_964504085.1 uncultured Thermotogae bacterium
ACACTTCAACCGTAACTCGGTCGCCCGGCTTGACGATGTCCTCTACCCGCTTGACGTACTCGTCGGCAAGGGCCGAGATGTGGATCAAGCCCGTAACGTCCTGGGTCAGCTCAACGAACGCTCCGTAGTCCGTGGTATTGGCAACTGTCCCCTCAATGATGTCTCCAACTTTGATGGAGTGCTTTGGCCGCGGCGCGCTTGCTCTGGGCCCTCCCCGTTTGGATGGCTCACGCCTCGTGCGGTGCTTGGAACGGGGCTCTTCTCCCTCTTCAACACGGCGCAGGTCGGGTCGGCCCATCTTGTCTTCGCCAATGACCTCGATCGTGATTTCATCACCCGGTTGGACGATGTCGCGAACGTTGTCTACGTACCCCGAGGCAAGGTTGGACACATGCACCAACCCCTCCGTGCCATTCCTAAGCTCAACGAAGGCCCCGAAGTCAACGACGCGAGTGACCTTGGCCTGCATCACCGCTCCCACCTCCAGTTCGGCGGTGAGGTCCTCAATCCGGGTTTGCGCTGCCGCTACTGCCTCGGCGTCGATTCCCGCGATCTTCACTTTACCGTCGTCCTCAATGTCGATCTCGGCACCGGTCTCTTCAATAATGCGGCGAATCGTTTTCCCTCCAGGTCCGATGACCAAACCGATTTTCTCCACGGGGATGGTAATCGTTTGCAGCATCGGCGCGTACGGGGAGAGATGATCCCGGGGGGCGGAGATGGTTCGCACCATCTCACTTAAAATCGCCAGGCGAGCCTGCTTGGCGCGTTCCAGTGCCTCACGCAAAGTTTCCCGGCCGATTCCCCCCACCTTGACGTCCAACTGGAATGCGGTGATTCCATCGTGAGTCCCTGCAACCTTGAAATCCATGTCGCCAAAGTGATCCTCGGCACCGAGGATGTCTGTCAGAATCACATGCCGCCTGGAAACCTCATCTTCGATCATCCCCATGGCAATCCCCGCAACCGGCTTTTTGATCGGCACGCCCGCGTCCATCATCGAAAGCGAGGCACTGCAAACGGTGGCCATGGAGGAGGAGCCATTGGACTCCAAGATCTCGGAGACGATGCGAATGATATAGGGGAAATCCTCTTCGCTCGGAAGGACTGCCCTCAGGGCGCCCTCGGCCAGATAGCCGTGGCCGATCGAGCGGCGGCTGGGAGAGCCGATCCGCCGGACTTCTCCCACCGAGTAGGGAGGGAAGTTGTAGTGGAGCATGAAGCGTTTTCGCCCTTCCTTCATCATCTGGTCGATGATCTGTTCGTCGCTGCGGGTCGCACCAAGGGTGGCTATGCCTAGACTCTGGGTTTCACCGCGTGCGAACAAAGCGGAGCCGTGCGCACGGGGCAGGACGCCAACCTCACAGCTGATCGGTCGGAGGTCCTCTGCACGGCGACCGTCGATCCGCTCACCCCGATCGAGGATTCGCTGACGCATGTACGCCCTGTGGAAGTCCTCGACAAGGGTTCCGACACTCTTGGCCGCCTTTTCCGCCTCATCGTCAGGAAGGTCCTCACCGACGATGGTTTCGATCGCATGCTCGCGTAGGGAGTCCACGAAATCGCGCCGCTCCTTCTTGTTGGATAGGGTGTACATCGAGGGAAATTCAGACCATACGATCTCGCGAACCCGGTCCCGTAAAGCAGGATCCTCAGTCGGTGGGGAGACTGCCTTCTTCATGGTAGGAGCGTGCGCAGCAAACCGCTCCTGTAAGGTAATGAGCTCCCGGATGGCTCGATGAGCAAGTGAAATCGCCTCCACCACTTCTTCCTCGGAGAGTTCATCCATCATTCCCTCTACCATGGTGACCGTCTCTTTTGTTCCGGCAACCGTGATCTCAACGCCACCCTCTTCCTGGGACACGGCATCGGGATTGACGACCAACTGCCCGTCCTTTCGTCCGATCTTCACTGCAGCAATCGGGCCGGCAAAAGGTGCCTCCGAGATCAGCAATGCAGCGGACGCGCCAAGGATTCCCAGAATGCTCGGTGCACAATCGGGTTCCGCCGAAAGCACCGTAGCCACAATCTGTACTTCGTCATCGTACCCATCCGGAAAGAG
>CAZDDA010000574.1:0-2062 GCA_964504085.1 uncultured Thermotogae bacterium
CCAACACATGAACCAATGCCAAGGGAATGCTCGATGACGAACCTACGACTGCTAGCCGTATTCTCCCTCACGCTCTTGGGTCCAACGATTGCCGCGGCGTGTGGCAGCAGCCAAACCAAACAACCATTCGACACAAGCCGATACATGGACGCGTGGCTCGAACTCTGGAGCACATATGATCTCTCGCTCGTGGACGAGTTGTTCGTCACTGATTCGAGCGTCACCTACTTTTCTTCTGAACGAGAGGGATTAATCACGGGAATCGAAGCAGTCAGATTGCACCATGAGGGATTTGGATTCATCCCAGGTGGGCGTCCTTCCGAGCAAGACCTCTGGGTCGAAGATATCCACACAACCGTGTTCTGGCCGACAGCCATCGTATCGGGAATTTGGTTTCTTGGTGACCGAGACGCTGCTCCTGAAGATGCCCAACGTGGTCCGTTCACGTTTGTGTATGTACAGAGGGGAGACACTTACCGTCTGGCCCATGTAAATTTCGGTACATATCTCGATACCTCTGATGGAGAAGAAGGGTAGGCCGCCTGTGAATTTCGCTCGTTTGCTGGCTCTGCTGATCATGTGTGTACCAGCGACAACGATGGTTGCGCAGACTCAGACCGAACAAGAGATCAACCGGGCGGCTCGCGAGATTTTCGAGAATGTTCTGAGCCCTTATTGTCCCGGGCGTACCATCTCGAATTGTCCGTCACCCCAGGCTGATGAGCTACGGGCAAGTATCCGTCAACAGCTCGCCTCGGGCGAAACACCGGAGGATGTGAAAGAAGAGCTGTACGCGGTTTTCGGCGATGAACTGCGTACGATTCCGCGAGCGGAAGGATTTGGCCTGCTCGCGTGGGTGGTGCCAGGCCTGGCGTTCTTGTTCGGTGGGTGGGGAATCTTGGTTTGGATACGGCGAACCAATGCGCGTCAGAAATCGTCCATCGAGGCTGGATCCGTTGAGCTGGATGCGGAACTGGATGCTCGGCTCACAGCGGAGTTGGCCGAACTCGATCAGTAACCAGAGAGTGTCAGTCGCTGGCAATCGATAGGGGCAGAGCGGCGGGACTGATCGAACCGCTGCTCTGCCCTATCTCTATGGTTCTATCCTCGCAGCTTCGAGCTACGTTCGCGGCATCAAACCACTGTTAGTGGTCTGCACCGTGTCCCTGGATCTCGGCTGCAACCCTTTCGTTCTCGCGGAGCACGCGAAGGAAGTTGCCGCTCCAGATCTTGGCGATGTCCTCATCCGAATATCCGCGGCGAACGAGTTCTGCCGTCAGGTTCGGAGCCTCGCTTGCGTCGTTGTAGCCCATGAGCCCTCCACCACCGTCGAAATCCGTACCGATTCCAACGTGGTCAATACCTATTAGCTGGGCGATGTAGTCAATGTGATCCACCATCGTCTTCACGTCTGCCGAGGGCCACCGTTCATCGAGTTCTTCTACCCGACGCGCGTACTCCTCCCTCTGTTCATCTGTCATGGTCCTGTAGGCGGCGTAGTTGGTCAGGCCCAACTCTTGCCGCAGAGCAGCCATAGCCGAGTCTTTTTCCGGTATGACCTTTAGGAATCCGTCGAGGGCCACGACATGGACTACTCCCTCGTTGTCACGAATCGCATGCAGCTGCTCATCATCCAAATTCCGAGAGACGTCAGCAAGTGCTCTGGCCCCTGAGTGAGACGCGATTATGGGCGCCTGAGACAGCCTGACAGCGTCCATCATCCCTTTCTTTGACACATGTGAGACGTCGATGATGATTCCCAGACGGTTCATCTCGGCAACGACTTCTTCACCAAATGCGCTGAGTCCTCCGTGCTCTTCCTCTTCGTCGCCTAACTCTTCGCGAGGATTGCACGAGTCCGATATATCGTTGTGGCCGTTGTGCGTGAGAGTGACATACCGTGCTCCGAGGTCGTAGTACGTCTCCAATAACGATATGTCCCTCCCGATCGCGTAACCATTCTCGATGCCGATGCACGCAGGCAGCTTGCCGGAGGCGTGTATCTCTTCGATGTCATCCGCATTGTACGCGATTTGTGTCTGGTCAGGATACATGTCCTCCG
>CAZDDA010000575.1:0-2060 GCA_964504085.1 uncultured Thermotogae bacterium
GACGAGCTACCAGACTGCTCTACCCCGCGATCATCGGTTTTTAGTCGGCTTGCGGCCGCCTGCCGGTTTATCTTGCATCCGGCGACAGAACCAAACGTGCCGCAGTCATATTCTTAGCCAAAGGATACCAGAGTTGTTGCCACCCATCAAGAGAATGAATGAATTATTTCAAATTCCTACGAATCTTTTCGGCGACGTTCTCGATGCGGCCCTGTTCATACTCGAATGAGGGCCACTGCGTGAAGACACCGTCGTTCGCCTTCCGCGGAATGATGTGAAAGTGCAGATGCTCTACCACCTGGCCCGCAGCGCGGCCGTTATTGTTCAGTACGTTATAGCCGTCCGCCTCCATCGCGCCGGCCACGGCACCGGCGATTTTGCCCAAAGACGAAGCTACCCGTCCAAGCATCGCCGGAGCACACTGATCCAGCCTGGCACAGTGCTCCTTCGGAATAACGAGAGTATGCCCTACACTGATGGGACCGATGTCGAGGAACGCCAGCACCGCCTCGTCCTCATAGACCTTGACGACCGGTATCTCCCCCTTCACCATTTTGCAAAACACACAGCCGTCCATCCGTGCTGCTTGCCCCCTAACCTTCAGCGCAGCTATTCTTTCTTCTCCGCGTCCTCGTCGGTCTGCCCCTCTCCCTCGCCGGCTTGTTCCTCGGCTTCGGGGGCATCGGCAGGCGCGGCGTTCTCGGCTTCCTGCTGCTGGTCTTTTTCCTCAGCTTCTTCTTCCGGTTCAGAGACGGGGGCCTCCTGCGCCTCTGTCCCCTCCACGGTTTGCGCCTCCTCGGCGGTGGCAGCCGCTTCCTTGCGCTTCTTGCGGGCCCGCCTCCTGGTAGACTTCTTCTCCTTTTTCACAGGCTCGTCTTCGCCCAGGAGCTGCAGCAGAACAAGCTCCCCATTGTCCCCCAGCCGGCGCAGGGACAGACGAATAATCCTGGTGCATCCGCCGGGCCTGTCGAGGTACCGGGGGCCGAGCTCACTGAACAATTTGCCAATGACGGTCCCCTTCTTGACGGGCTCGCCGTCTTCGTAGGCGAAGATATCGCGGTTGCCGACCAGTGCGATCGCCCGGCGTCGATGCTGGAGCTTGCCCTTTTTGGCCAGGGTAATCAGCCTCTCGACGAACGGCCTGACCTCTTTCGCCTTCTGGATTGTCGTCGAAATCGTCTCGTGCTCGATGAGCGACTGAGCCAAGTTCCGGCGCAGCGCTACTCGATGCTCAGAGGTTCTGCTCAATCGACGCCCTGCAACTTTGTGACGCATATCCTACAATCCCTATCTTATCCGAGAGTTCCAAACCTTTTCTATTTTCCAGCCTTCACGCGTCAGTCCGCATCCGCAATACCCAGCGAGAGACCAAAGTCAGCCAGCTTACGCTTGATTTCGCGGAGCGAGGTCTTGCCAAAGCTGCGGATTTTCAGCAGGTCCGCGTCCGTCATGGAAACGAGCTGGCGGACGGTTTCCACCTTGGCCGATTCCAGGCAGTTGCTGGCTCTCACCGACAACTCAAGCTCCTGAATGGGAGTGTTGAGTTTGGCCTCCAATTCCTCATCGACCTTTTTCTCCGGTTCCTCGCGCGGCACCTCACCGGCCACCGTCTCCTCGCCCAACTCAAAATACTGCACGAAGGGATTTATGTGCTTGCGCAGGATTTTGGCGGCTTCCACCAGGGCCATCTCCGGTGTAACCGTGCCGTTGGTCCATATCTCCAGGATCAGCTTATCGTAGTTCGTGCGCTGGCCGACCCGCGTATTCTCCGTGTTGTAACGAACCCGCGTCACCGGCGAATACACTGCATCGAGATGAATCAGCCCGATTTCCTGCTCGAATCGGTCCGCATCGGCAATCCTCTCGGAGACCGGCACGTACCCGCGCCCGTTCTCCACCACCATCTCCATTTCAAACTTGACGTTTTCGGTCAAGGTGGCCAGGACGGCATCCTGGCTGACCACCTCAATGGCAGGATCGGCAACGATGTCCGCAGCGGTAATGACGCCCGCTTTCTTGGCGGACACTTTCATGGTCTTGGGCTCGGCGCCCTGCAGACG
>CAZDDA010000576.1:0-2058 GCA_964504085.1 uncultured Thermotogae bacterium
AAGGAGTGACGTCGGGTAGAAGCACTGTAGATCGTCGGAATCATTCGGCCAACCCATAATCGAAAACGGCCACAAGGACGAAGAAAACCAGGTATCCAGCACATCGTCTTCTTGGTGAAGATCCACCTCTCGGCCGTAGTGTGCCAGCGCCTGGGTATTGGCCACTGATGTTTCTTGTGCTGCAAAGGCGGTCCCATCGGGACCGTACCACACAGGGATGCGGTGTCCCCACCACAGCTGGCGCGAGATGCACCAATCGCGAATGTTCTCCAGCCACTCGAAATACACCTTGGTCCATCGTTGGGGAACGAACTGGATACGCCCTGCGCGAACCGCCTCGATGGCCGGCTCGGCAAGAGGCTTCATGCGAACGAACCACTGGTTGGAGATCAGCGGCTCCACCGCCGTCCCACAGCGCTGGCAGTGTCCCACGGCGTGTCGGTACGGCACGACCTTCTCCAAAAGATCTTCCTCTTGCAGTCGCTTCACCACTGCCTGCCGGGCCTGAGCCCGGTCCATGGAGGCGAACGGCCCTCCGTTCTCGTTGATCGTACCGTCGCCGTTCAGAATATTGGCCGTGGCCAGGCCGCAGCGTTTGCCGATTTCAAAGTCCGTCGGATCGTGCGCGGGGGTGATCTTGAGCACTCCGGTGCCGAATTCGGGATCCACTTCCTCCGCTCCCACGATCGGAAGACGCCTGCTGAGAATGGGAAGGATGGCCGTCTTTCCAATGAGGCCCCGGTAGCGCTCGTCGTTCGGGTTCACCGCCACACCGGTATCCCCAAGCATCGTCTCCGGCCGGGTTGTGGCGATGGTGACGTGGCCATCGTCTTCCAACGGATAATGGACGTAGTAGAGGTTTCCTTCTATCTCGTGGTGTTCTACCTCGATGTCGGACAGGGCCGTCTCGCAACGGGGACACCAATTGATCATGTAGTCGCCCTGGTAGATCAGGCCCTCATCGTAGAGTTGAAGGAACGCCTGTCGCACCGCCAGCGAGAGACCTTGGTCCAACGTGAACCGCAGCCGCGACCAGTCGCACGAGGAGCCCAAGGACTTTAGCTGGTCGATGATCTCGGAACCGTATTTCTCTTTCCACTGCCACACCCGGTCAACAAACGCTTCACGCCCGATCTCGTGCCGGGAGGTGCCCTCCTTGGCCAGTACTTGTTCCACCACATTCTGCGTCGCGATTCCGGCGTGATCGGTTCCGGGAAACCAGCACGCAGCGTGGCCGTCCATCCGTTTCTGCCGGATCACGATGTCCTGCAGGGTGTTGTTGAGAGCGTGCCCCAAGTGAAGCCGTCCGGTGATATTCGGTGGAGGAATCACGATCGAGAAGGGTTTGGTCCCCCTCTGATCGGGCTTGACCCGGAAGAAGTCCCCCTCCTCCCAGAAACTGTACAGTCTTCCTTCCACCCGGGCCGGCTGATAACGCTTAGAAAGCTCCATGATTCTCCTTGTTCAGAATGTCGCATCCCATCATAGCAAAACAACCCGAAGGGAGCAATTTGCGCCTAGTGAACGGCTACATCCAATTCTCGAGATCAAGCGTATAGGATTGAAGCTCGTCGGGAGAGAAGAAGAGAGCCAGCTCACGCTCTGCGGAGGTGAGAGAGTCCGAGCCGTGAACGAGATTCTTGGTGAGGTTAAGCCCGTAGTCGCCGCGGATCGTCCCGGCAGCAGCCTGCTGCGGGTTGGTCACCCCCATCAGCGTGCGCACCACCTCAACGGCGTTCTCCCCTTCAAACGCCATCGCCACAACCGGCGTGGAGGTGATGAACGAGACAAGCTCAGAGAAAAACGGTTTCTCCACGTGCTCCTGGTAGTGTCTGCGGGCAAGGGACTCATCGACGGAAACCATCTTCATTCCGACGATTTTCAGTCCTTTTTCCTCGAAGCGAGCGATGATCCGTCCTACAAGTCCCCGCTGCACAGCATCAGGCTTACACAAAACCAGCGTGCGCTCTACACTCATCAATCATCCCTCCTACGGCGTTCGAATATAGCGGCGCCCCTCCACTTCCTGAATCAGGTTCTCCATCTGGAGCACAAGGA
>CAZDDA010000577.1:0-2057 GCA_964504085.1 uncultured Thermotogae bacterium
CTCTCATTCACTGAATATCACCGCAAAACCGCATCACTACCTGTACCGTGAAGGGGCAGTATGCAATCTGATTGTTACTCTTTTGGTTTCAGGGATGCTCGAATCGTTCGTTAAAAAACAGGCTTTGCTACACATCGATGTTTTTCACGAACTGGGCGTTCTTTTCGATGAACTCCCTGCGCGGCTCAACTGCGTCCCCCATCAGCATGGTAAACACTTCGTCCGCCGCCACGGCGTCGTCAACTCTGACCTGCATCAGAGTCCTAGTGGTGGGATTCATGGTAGTATCCCAGAGCTGCTCGGGGTTCATCTCGCCCAGTCCTTTGTAGCGAGTAATGGTTTGACCCTTCTGACCCGCCCGCAGCACTGCTTCGAGAACCTGCTCGGGGTTCTCGTAGTCTTCATGCTTGTCCTTCTCCGTGATCGTGTACGGCCCCTTGCCTATTCCCATCAGCCGCTCTCTCTGTTCACGCAGCTGAAGGAAATCCGACCGGGAGAGAAAATCACGGTCGATTACGGTTTCTTTCCGGGTGCCTTCGTCATGGGTATCGATCCTCAGCATATAGCCAGGGTACTTGGGATCCTCCTCCAACACCGGGTAGAGCGGCAGGACTTCCGGGTGGAACCGCTCCAGGTAATCCTGGATGCTCTCTATCTGCCTGGTCAGCTTGTTCTTGTCGGTCACCGCCTCGGCATCCATGTCCGTTGCCATCACGATTGCGTCCACCAGCCTGCGATCCTTGCGCTTTCCTATCCGCGCAACCGTCTCGCGGTAGTTCAACAGCTCACGGCAGAAGTTCTTGAGTTCTTCGCCCTCCAGCTTGCGCCGGGCCTTGCCCCTGCCGGATTGAACCTTCACCCGGTCGGACCCGAATTCCAGCAGATAGTTGTCCAACTCCCGCTGGTCCTTGAGGTAGATGGCTTCTTTGCCCCTGGACACTCTGAAGAGCGGCGGCTGAGCGATGAACAGGTGGCCGCGCTCGATGATCTCAGGCATCTGCCGGTAAAAGAACGTGAGCAACAGCGTGCGTATGTGACTACCGTCCACGTCGGCGTCGGTCATGATAATTATGTGGTGGTAGCGCAGCTTCTCGACGTTGAAGTCGTCCTTGCCGATCCCGGTGCCCAGGGCGGTTATCATGGTGGCGATCTCCACCGACGAAAGAACCTTGTCGTACCTGGCTTTCTCAACGTTCAGGATCTTCCCCCGCAACGGCAGTATGGCCTGGTTTCTGCGGTCACGACCCTGCTTGGCGCTCCCGCCGGCGCTGTCTCCCTCCACCAGGAACAGCTCGCTGTTTTGTGGATCGCGCTCCTGACAATCGGCAAGCTTGCCCGGCAGGCTCATTCCCTCCAGGGCGCCCTTGCGCCTGACCATCTCCTTGGCCTTGCGCGCGGCCATGCGCGCCCGGGCCGCCTGGATCCCCTTGCTGCAGATTACCTTGGCTTCCGAAGGATTCTCTCCCAGGTAATCGCTGAGCTGGTCGTTCACTATCGTCTTGACTACACCTTCGACCTCGGAGTTACCCAGCTTGGTCTTGGTCTGTCCCTCGAACTGGGGATCCAGCAGCTTGACCGAGAGCACCGCGGTCAGACCTTCGCGTATGTCCTCGCCAGTAGGGTTCTCACGCATGTCTTTCAGCAGGTTGTTCTTCTGTGCGTAGTAGTTGATAGTGCGCGTCAGCGCCGAGCGCAGGCCCACGAGATGGCTGCCGCCCTCGGTGGTGTGAATGTTGTTGGCGTACGAAAAGATGTTCTCCTGATACCCGTCGTTGTACTGAAGTGCTAATTCCGCTGCTATATCACCCTGTTGCCCGGCTATGTATATGACCCCGGGATGCAGCACGGCCTTGTTCTTGTTGAGGTGTTCCACGAAGCTCTTTATGCCCCCGTCGTACTTGAACTCGTGGCCCTTGCCGGTGCGCTCGTCCAGCACCGATATCCTCACCCCCCGGTTCAGGAAGCTGAGTTCGCGCAGTCGCTTGGAGAGAACGTCGAAGTTATGCTCGACGTCCGAGAAGATCTCGTCGTCGGCCAGAAAAGTTATCTTAGTACCA
>CAZDDA010000578.1:0-2056 GCA_964504085.1 uncultured Thermotogae bacterium
TGATCGGCTACGCCCGCAGCATCGGCCTGAGGCACGTGCTGGCCCAGGCGTGAATTGGCAGGAGCGTGCGGCGCGTGCCATCACAGCTCACTCAACGGTGAGCATTAGTTCGATCGCCTCGCGCAGATTGGCGCGCGGCTGCTCAAGCGTATCCGCGCAGCTCTGCGTGCCGGGCAGCGCCGGCACGAAGCCGACATGCGAGCTGCTCTCGCGTTCATGCTGTATTTCCGCCGTAAACGTACGCGACATATGAGAAGGGCACCGTAGTACGAACAAGGCCCCCGTGGGACGTGGAACCGGACGGTGGGCGGTGCTATGATATGCGCAGTTCTATTGCTGAGGTGTAGTCATGAGTGGAACGACGGGCGAAACGTGTGTTAGAACAGGAAGGTACAAGTGCTCAAACTGCGGACAAATCATAAACATGGATGCTGGTGAGACCTTCCCCCCATGCCCCAAGTGTGAGCAGGGAGTTACTTGGACCCTGCTGTAGCGGCAGTCAGACCCATTGACGCGCCGCCGTTCGGGTTGTCTACTTCCGCACTGCTGACCGAACGCCATGATCTACTGATACTTGATGCAATAGCGCGCAGGACCGACATATGAATCGCGGTGCATGTGAAGGAGCGGTTGCCCGAGCATGAGGACTGAAACAGACTACGCGCTACACATCTTCGTCGACGAGAGCGGCCAGCACGATCTGGACACCAAGAAGCGGGGTGCCTCCAATCTGTACGTCTGCGTTGCGGTTGTCCTGACTCAACCGCAGGTTTCAGAAGCAGATGCGGCGATGAAGGCAATCAGCTTGGCTCACTTCGGGGGAACGGAAGTCAAGAGCGTCAAAGTGGGCGCCAAGCACCGGCGTAGGATTAGAATCCTCCAAGACATATCCAAGATTGCCTTCGCATACTACGCGCTAGTTATTGACAAGGCCTCTCTCGAGCGCGATTCTGGCTTTCAATACAAGGACTCATACTACAAGGCCATACATGACATGCTATTCGATCGCGTGTGCCGCCCTGGCGTGCAAACGCGGGTGACAGTGGACAGGTATGGTGGTGGGGAGTTTGCGGCGAGCTTTCGTGAGTACTTGGCCACCAAGGATTATCCCCCCCTATTCACCCACGTCTATCCACCTGAATTCAAGGACAGTGAAGATGAACCACTGATACAGCTGGCGGACTTCGTGGCTGGTACGCTCTCATACTGCCTTGATGAAGATAAGCGCAGTGAACACGTTGAGGACTTCCGCGCCTGTATCGCGGATAAGCAGATCGGTATCAAAGGATGGCCTTTGCGGAGAGTGCAGTCCTTGTCTCCGCCATTGGCAGCAGAGGCAGGCATCGACGCGATAATACGGGCCTCGTCTACGGGCAGCGCGGATGACTTCGTTAGACGATTCGAGGACGACAAGAAGGATCTCGACAGGAGAATGCAGGCAGCTGCATTGGCACACCTCCTGTTTCTTGTCGAATACGATCCCGATCCTGGCCATCATACGGTGCATGCCAAGGCGCTCATCGATCATCTCAAGCGCTTAGGTTTTCCGGATCTTGTTGACGCGCAGCTGAGATCTCGCGTGATTGGGCCGCTGCGTGATGCGGGAATGCTGATTTCCTCCAATCCGGTCGGTTACAGAATCGCCACGAGTTCTGCTGACTTGAACGAGCACGTTCAATACATGCAGAGCATGGTTGAGCCCATGATTGGGCGCCTTTGTCGAGCTCGCGAGGCCGTCTCGATCGCTACAGCGAACAAGCACGATATTCTGGCGTTGGCGGAGTTCGCGTCTTTGAAGGCAATCGTCGATGCATTTGCAGATCAGGCAGTTGGCTGGGAGGGTGAAGCCGATCCCACTTAGGCAAGCGCCATTGTACTGCAAGGTTCAGTGACCAGGCACTTAGCCAATTGCGTTCGCGAAGGACGGCCCCTCCGCGCCCCTCGATGCCTCAAGTAGAATGGACCCCAGTGGCCCTGGTGTTCATTGCAGTGCTGGCGGTATTCGGCTGGCTGATGATCAGCCGGCGGCTGACCGCCACGCTGGCCCTGCCGCTGG
>CAZDDA010000579.1:0-2050 GCA_964504085.1 uncultured Thermotogae bacterium
CTCAATCGAGACAGGCAGGCTCCTCCTCTATCCCAATCGATTGATCGTCACCTTCAACTTGACTGTCCGGTCCTTCGGGCACTCAGTTTTCTGGCTTCCTGTCTATGTTCAACCACTCAAGGAAACGTTAGAAAGCCCACTCTTCCCTGCAATCGGCACTAGCGCGCTTCACGGCTGGTTTCTCAAGTGGAATCTCCCGTTCTATCTCGATGAGGAGAACTATGGCGCCGTCCTGTTTGACTACTTCAACCGTTTTCACGAAGTGGGCCTCGGAGCGGTGCTTCATTACGCCTTTGCCCTGCAGCAAGGTCAGGTTCGAGTTTACTTCTTCCCAACCCAGGTGGGGGACCGGGTCGTCGAGATCTCACTTGATCACACAGCGCCGCTTGCAGAGGGCTGGGAGGTTGGGGGAAAACTCGATTATGAGCAGGAAGGTGAGGAGCGCGATCTTTCCTTTGGCTTTTCTCTGGATGGCGAGCTTCAAGCGTGGAGATTAAAGCTTGCCACAGAGCGCAGCCGCGAAGAGGAGGGGGGAACGGTGAACACGGTCGACCGACTCCCTGAAATCACTCTCTCCCGATCGCAGGCTGCCTTCGGCCCGCTCACCCTTCTTCCGCAACTTTCTGCAGGATGGTTTCGCGAGTGGGAGAATGAAGTGCTAATCGGCAGATCGCTCCGCTTCGATGGAGTGATCGAGGCTGCTGTTGCACCTCTTACGTTTCTCGGATTCACGTTGACTCCAAGGGCAAGCCTCCGCCTTACCCACTACGGGAGTGGCACAGAATCCCAAAGGCGCGAAGCCCTTTCGCTCTCTACATGGCTTGGGTATCCGGGAATGAACCTCTCCTACACTTTCCTTCAGATTTACGGTGGGAGCCCGTTTTCCTTCGACCAGCTTACCTCCACAAACTGTCTGACCTGGCGCTTCTCAGGTAAGGGCATCGTTTCGATGAAGATGGAAGGTGGGGTCGATCTGGATTCTGGAACGTTTGATCCTCTCTTGCTGAGTGTTGCCTGGAGCGGGTGGGCCTCGTCAACGCTCCTTGCCCACTTCAACCTCGCAACTACTGCTGTGGAAGAGATCACCCTAGGAGGCCGGTGGGAGAAAGAGGGAAATTCCCTCGCTTGGGAGGTTCCTTTCGACCCCATTGTAGGAATTTTTGAGCCGATCACTGTCCATGTTCAAGGGAAAAACTCAATCGGAACAGCCTCCCTGAGTGGACAATTCGACCCCGTGCAACAACGAATCATTGATGCCACGCTCGAAACTAATCTCGTGCTACAGAAAGGGTTGACAATCGGCCTCTCCGGCCGCTTCGTCTACGAGACCTTCTCAGCTGTCGTGAAGACGGAGTTCCAAACGGAAACAGGATGGGGAATTAGCTTAGGAGGCGAATTCGAGCAGGGAGAGCCAGAAATCTTGGATCCTATCTTTGGCCTGTTCCGCGATCTGTGCGGCTGTTTGCGACTGGGAATAGAAAGTCAATCCGAGCAGATTTGGCTCTATGCCTCGGTTCTCGCCTTTCCAGAGGCGGTCCTACGTTACACCCCCACCGGCGCTGGCTTCATAGTGGGAGAATAGCTTTTCTCGGTCCTTCCGACAGTGCGGTCTCCCACTCTCACACGTCCATGCTTTGCCAAGTCGCTCTCGGGCTGAGAAATACCGGCGTCCAACCTCCACATTAAAGCGGTACAAACTGGGTCTCAATGTTGGGGAGACGTAGACCTCCCTGTTGGTTCTGCAAGTTGATTGTCACAGATTCAAATACTACTCTCTTGTCTGCTAGTGTCTGAATATGTAAGATACTAATAACCATGAACTTGTCAAGGACAACATTTTCTGTATTACCAATATTTTGGATGATATTCACTCCTTTCGCTGTAGCGCAGGCCATTTGGGAGACCGATTTCGTGTTCAAGGCCACGGTGAAACGGGATACAATCGCCCTGGATACGACCATCGCGCTCTCCGTTGCCAGAGAAGCCTTTGAGCTGACCACAACCTGGAAGGCAACCCAAAAGGAGTTTTCGTCGCTCAAGATTGCTGCGG
>CAZDDA010000580.1:0-2046 GCA_964504085.1 uncultured Thermotogae bacterium
AAAGTTCAACTTTTGATCGAGAACTTCGGCTTTTATCGTCCCCACCCCAAAGTCTGCTGCGTTGAACGCCGCGAGATTGTTCGCAGAAAAAGGGTGCTTCAAGAAGTAAGCCGTCTGATTCTTGGCGAGTTCCTTGTACAATGCCTCAACCTCGGCTTGACCCTCTACCTGATCCATAGAACTCTGCTGCATCTTAGCCAAAAGATTCGAGGGAATCAAATCCTCGTTTCCATCAAGCTTTAACTTCTCTACAAAAGCCTCCTCTTCGCTAGTCAACTGTGCCCCCGCCGACAGCACCTCTTGAGCCAACTCTCTCCGCTGAACGCTCAAGGGGTTTTCCTCCAAGGACTTCAAGTCATCTTTCCGATACTGAGAATAGGACGCAGCCGCTTTTCCAACCACTCGCATATCGCCATATGTAAGCGTATACTTATTGTTGGGATTCACTAGTGTAAACGAGCACGTACCAGCTGAACGCTCGGCGGACCCCCCCGAATGGTTTGGGTGCACCTCGATAACATCGTTCGTCACCTCTTGACCATAAATGAACACCCGATACGCAGGAAATGCCGCACGAACCTGCCCCCCGGTGAAGCTCTCATAAGTCAATTGCTCTCTAGACGAAACCATAGCTTACCCCAAATTGTTGTTGAACTGCTGTCCGATAGCAAAAGTCACCTGCTCATATATCTGATTCATGCTGGGCTGCGAAGCTTCTACAGTAAACCCAAAGTTATAAGTCTTGTTGAACGGTGAGTCAGCCGTGTCCTCAAAATCTAGTGCAGAGGAAAAATGACCGATAAACTTCACATAGAGATTGCCAAACAAAGGGCTAGAGTAGTAGATCAACGAAGAGATCGGGTTGCCAAGATCATCCAACACCGGTTCCGTCGTCAGCTTGTAAAGATCCCAGAACTTCGCCAGCTTGGAAGCGCCCGACATATCCTTATCTGCACCCACCGGACCCGGCTGCACAAGATTCTCGGGACCCGTCGCCCAGTTCTCAAACTGGTTCAACTTCTCGTTGAGCCAATCCACAGCCTCCGAGCCAATCGTGTCGTACTTCAGCCGCGCTGCCCGTCTCAGATTGATATTTCCAGTCTGCCCACGAAAGTCCATTTGTAGAATGTCGTTGTTTCTCCCGGTCGCATCCGTCCAGTGCATAAACGTACTTCCGCCCTGCGTCTTTTTCTCGGTCACACGCTTGGGTCGACGGAAAGAAACACTCGTTGGGTTAACAGAAAACCGAACACCGGGAATATTGTTCTGCTCCCGGTAAGTGTTCGTCATGTACATCGGAACCCGTAGAGTTTTATCCTCGTACGGGTTCATCGCCGTGGATAACGCCCACGAAAAATCCGGAATCAATTGAGTATCATTCGTTGCCATAATCTAAGCCTCACCCTTCGCCTTGGAGGGGTAGTACCAGACGCCCTTTTGCTTCTGAACAGGTTTAATCCCCGGAATATTCTTTCTACGTTCCAACTCCGAAGCCATATGTCTCCGCGTCTTCTGAGCTTCCGCAGACTCACTAGCGAGATTTCTACTGCCTGAGAAGAACAAACCCTTAACGCCCTTACCCATCGGAACAACATCAATGATTTTGCTCTTCTGAGCAAATGGCGGAAGCGCGGCCTCTTTTCCGCCCCTCCTGTATGCATACCCAGGAGATTGGTGGGTAAACGCCGTCACTTTTCCCCCCGAAGGATCCGCTACCTCACCTGAAAGCACGTGTCGCGCAAAGTCAATAGTCTTCTGCGTAGGTGTCGCGCCCGTAGCGAACCTTCGAGCGCCCCCCTGTTTGCCCCAACCCTTGCCCCCGGTAGCCGCCTCGTAGGGTGACATCTTCCGTGCCCGCGCCTGATTCATCACCGCGTACGCAGTCAGCGCAGACAGCTTCTTGCTCTTTGCGCCCCCCTTGTACCCCCCAATCTCTTTTTGAATAACCCGGGCAATCGCCTCCACATCCTGTCCGGAGTACTTACCCGCACCCTCAAGCCCCATTGAAGTAAACGCACCACCCCTTGCCGCACCCGCAGGCTGGTT
>CAZDDA010000581.1:0-2041 GCA_964504085.1 uncultured Thermotogae bacterium
GATCGCAGAATGACTACGCGACCGGCTACTGTGACCTCCGTAGGCTCCTCGGCGGGGCGGACCTCTCGTATGTACGACCCAAGGCATCGATACGCCTTCTCATCAATCTTGATTGGCCTGTACTCCGCAAGGTCTGGAGCAACGGGCCACTCGGGGGACCACGCAATCGTGTATGTCGTGGGAGCCCCATGGAAGATCTCTCCGATCTCTAGGAGCGCCTCGCACATGTTGGAATTCAGGCCTTCATCCTGGTGCTCGTATAGAATCTCAAGGCGTTGCGACGCTGCGGCATCTGCCAAGTACCCTATGCCGGCTGCAATCCGCTCGCTGACTCTTCGCTCGAACGGGGCTTCAAGTTCTTCGGGGCGAAGCAATGGCAGCGGAAGTGGCGTTTCAACAGTGAACCCATAGCTCCCTCTGAACGTATGTCCGAAGACACAACGCTCGGCATGCTTCTTCCCGGCCTCAGTCATCCGGGGATGGTAGATGCACGGAGCCGCGACGTTTGCAGCGGAATGGGCGACAAGATCTCGCAAGCTGTTGATTACGTCAGGGGCGCTCTGCAGAGGAATTCCCCTTCTGAACTGCGAATTGTCTGCCAGCTTCAGATACTGGATGTCGCGATCTGACGACTCGATTGACCCAGCAACCTCCTGGATCGATCTCCCCTCAACTGCTGCCAGGGACTCGACTAGCTGTGCTATCCGGGATTGGATGTCAGAGGTTTCAATAGCCGGGATTGCCAATTCGATGAGATCGCCGGCGTCGTCACGTTTCTCCTCGTGCGTGTAGAGCAGGATTCGCCTTCCCTCAAGGGCGGACTCCCTCCATCCGCGCCACTTGAGGTATCGCACTACCTGGTCTCTCGTTACCGTTTCAAGCATCGCCTGCCTCATCTCGTCCGGCGAGTACTCCGGCCTCAACATCATCGAACAGCTTCAGAAGCGACTCCGGCGTTAGCGCCTGGGAACGCGGTATCTGAATCCTCGTGGTAGCGGTATTCGACGTCAACTCTCCTGTGAGCAGGGCCCAGTAGCAGCACCTTCGCAAGAGCAGTTCGTCCTCACTCAGGCCAATCCAGTCATCAGGTTCTCGTGGCATGCAGAGCAGGATCAGGAGTAGAGGGGCCCCGCGCGAGTTGGAGACGTACTCGTTGTTGTGTTGAACCAGAAGGTTGTGGGTGTCAGCCTTGAGGTCGTAGCGGACGGACTCGCCATCGCATTGCCAGTCGACTGTCGCCTTCAGCTGGAAGTCGATTGAGAAAGGTCCATAACATCTGCGCTCGCGGTACCGCTTCAGGCGACGCAGGATGCCGTCGATGCCCATGTCTCGCTTCGTGAAGGCGACATCTACATTCACTCTTCCAGCGACTGCCTGCACGTAGGCCAGACTTAGGTCCTCCTTGACGAATGGCTCGATCATGACGTCAATTCCTACAGGAAAACCCTCTCATGGGGCAAGAGGCGGTTGTGTTCCCTTGGAATGAAGAAACGTCCATAGAGAGCCTCGGCCGGGATCCAGGTTCGTCTGGGGCCGCTAATGGCGCAGGAACAGCATTCTTGTCTGTCTCGGATTCCCGGCTCCGTTCCTGGCCGGAGATCCGCCTAGATGTGCCCCAGCTGTCGCATTGACGCGTACCCGTCGGATCCAAGAATCAGGTGGTCGAGAACCTTGATGCCAAGCAGCTCACCTGCCTTCTGGAGTCGTCTCGTGAGGGCCAGGTCTTCCGCACTTGGCTCAAGGGTCCCGGATGGGTGGTTGTGCGCCACGATGATTGCAGCAGCTCGATCCATCAGGGGATCGGCGAACACCTCTCGCGGATGAACCTGGTTGCAGTCCAGAAGGCCGACCGTCACCCACCGTGTCTTGATCGGCTTGTTCGCACCGTTGAGACTCATCACGGCGAAGACTTCTTGCGGCATCGCTTGAATGGATCTGAAGTGTCGAAAGGCTTCCTCGGCCGAGCAAACCGGCTCGCCCGCGAATGACTCTCCAGGCTCTCGCGTCGCAAACACGACCGACCCGTCGATGTACACCTCGA
>CAZDDA010000582.1:0-2038 GCA_964504085.1 uncultured Thermotogae bacterium
ATAGTGGCCGATTTTCCCGCTACTTAACTTCACCCAATGTCCGAGTGCACCGCGCGGTGCCTCGGTCAATCCCGCACCCGACCCCTCACCCGGGATCTCGTAGGGAGCGTAGACCGGTTCCCCCGGGGAAAGCTTCAGCACCCAATCGGCCATGGCATCTGCTACGGCCTTGCATTCCAGGGCCCGGGCAAGGTGGCGTCCCATGACGGAAAACAACGCGGAGGGTGGAGCGTTCAGTTCGCTCAATGCAGAATCGACCAGTGGCTTGATCACTTCGTTTCCGCGGGCGTAGTTCACTGCCATTCGCGCCAACGGGCCGACCTCGTGGACTTGGCCGTTGTAACGCGGAGACTTGAGCCAAGAGTAGGCGCCTTCTTTATCCAGGTTTGGCTCGGTCCTACCCACCGCGGGGTGGAGTGGATCCTCGGACGCGACGTACCAGGAATGGCGGACCGATTCGGTGATTTGCGCTGGGTCAAGCGGGGTCGAGCTGAGATCGGTTGAGGTCGTGCCGCTTTCGAGGAATTGTCCACTCTGTGCAGGGAAACCTCCGTATGCTAAGAGCTGGCCGCATCCGGCTCCGATCTCCGTGTAGTCGGAGTAGCACCCAGCGATCGCCTTTACGTCTGCAAGGTAAACATTATCAATGAAGCCACGAAGGTCGTTTAGGCGCCATAAGAACGCCGTGATCGTATCCACCGTAGGAATTTGCGCGGCTCCTCCGGGAACGATTCCCACGCTGTGGGGCATCTTGCCACCGAAGACCGACAGCAATTCGTGCGCCTTGCGGCGAGCTGCAAACGCTTGAAGGTAGTGGGAAGTGGCCACCCGATTGAGTTCTGGGGACAGGCGGTAATCTCCTTCGTAGCGTGGGACGAACGGTTCCAGTTCTCCTCGCTCTAGAAAGCGCTTCGCAGATTGCATGCTGGGATCCGACCCGTCGTATTCGGCGGCGGCGGTTACGTCGACGTAGTCGAGCGCCGCTAGATGGTAGAAGTGAAGGATGTGTGATTGGATGAAGTTGGAACCGAGGATCAGATTGCGGAGGATCCGGCCGTTTCTGGGAATCTTCTCTGCAATACCGAATGCTCGATCCATTGCGAGTGTCGATGCTGTGGCATGGGACGTAGGACATACACCACAGATCCGTTGCGTGATCCGTGGGGCATCGCGTGGATCGCGGCCCTGAAGAATCAGCTCAATGCCGCGGAAGAGGGTTCCGGTGCTCTTTGTTTCCTTGACCACACCGTTGTCGACTACGGCTTCAATTTTCAGGTGGCCTTCGATGCGCGTGATCGGATCGATGACGATCGTACTCATTGCGTTGCCTCCTCTTCTACAGCGAACAGCACCTCTTCGGGGATCTTCTCGTAGAACGGCGAGACGAGATCCGGAAAGTCCGGCTCCACACAGCCGTTACAGGGTGCTCCGCTGCCGATGACCCAATTGGTACCATTGTTCCAGCGTCTAAGCGAACAGTCGGCGTGGGTGATTGTTCCCTTGCAGCCGAGCTCGTATAGGCAGCCCTCGTCACTCAGGTGTTTGGCGAACTTCCCTTCGTCGAAGCAGGCCCTCCGAGGGCAGTTCTCGTGGATGAGCTTGCCGTAGAACGACTTCGGTCGGCGGTATTCGTCGAGGTCCAATCCGGCCAACCCCGCCAGAAGAATGGTCGCTACCGTGCCCACGAACCAGTCGGGATGGGGGGGACAGCCCGGCACGTTGACCAGGGGTGTGTCAATCTCCTTTGCGTTAAAGAGCTCGCCAACGCCCTTGCCTCCCGATGGATTGGGCTGTGCGGAGAAGATACCGCCGAAGGACGCGCACGTTCCGAGTGCGATGACCGCCTGAGCCGCCTTTCCCAATGAGGCAACCCGCTCGACGATTGGGATCTCACCGATTGTCCCGAACTTGCCGTTGTCGGCAGTTGGAATACAGCCCTCAACCACGAGAACGTATTGCCCATCCAGTTCCTTCTCGGCTGCCTTCAGAACCTCCAGAACGGGTTCCCCGGCTCCGGCCATCACCCTGGCTTGGAACC
>CAZDDA010000583.1:0-2038 GCA_964504085.1 uncultured Thermotogae bacterium
AGTTCATAGCCCCGCATGTGTTGCTGTAACTGGATACACGCCCGAGGACTTTGCCGGCGATCCCCACTTATGGTTGCGAATGGTGCATGAACAGGATCGCCAAGCCGTCCAGGAACGGACCAGGCAGGTGCTTTCGGGGCAGGCCGTTCAACCTCTGGAACATCGGATCTTTCGAAAGGGTGGCTTGATGCGTTGGGTAAGAAATACGCTCGTGCCCAATTATGACTCACATGGTAAAACCCTTTCGTACGATGGCCTGATTAGCGACATCGACGAGCGCAAGCGCACCGAGGAGACTTTGCGTGAAAGCGAAGAACTGTTCCGAAACGTCTACGACACGGCACCGCTGGCTTTTGTCGTTTGGGATATAGAGACCCGCGTTACTGACTGGAATAAGAAGGCAGAAGAAGTGTTTGGGTGGTCCAAGGAGGAGGCTCTGGGCCGCAACTTTTTTGATTTTCTCGTTCCGGAAAAGGACCGATATCAAGTTGAAAATGCAGTGGACAGACTCCTTAAAGGTGAACTTCCGAATCACTCCATCAATGACAATCTTACCAAAGACGGGGAAATCATCACCTGTGAATGGAATAACTCCGCACTCCATGACGACGACGGAAACATAGTCGGGGCGATGTCCCTTGCACTGGATATGACAGAGCGAAAACGAGCCCAGGAGGCGCTGTGTGAGAATGAAGCCACGTTGAAGAGTATCTTCAGGGCCGCGCCGACAGGCATTGGCATGGTTAGCAATCGGGTGCTAAAGCGGGTTAATGACCGTATTTGCGAAATGACGGGATACTGCCGGGAGGAACTGTTCGAACAAAGCGCGCGGATGCTCTACCCAACTGACGAGGATTTTGAGTATGTTGGCAGGGAGAAGTATGCGCAGATGCGTGAGCGGGGAACGGGAACCGTGGAAACCCAGTGGAAGCGTAAAGACGGGAAGATCTTGGATGTGCTGGTGAGTTCGGCCCCCGTCGATCCCAGTGATCTTTCGGCTGGGGTGACTTTCAGCGCATTGGATATCACCGAGCGCAAGAAAGCGGAGAAGGAGCTTCGAGAGAGTGAGGACAGGTACCGGCGAATCACAGAAGCCATCACAGACTACATTTACACGGTCACCGTAGAAGACGGGCGTCCCGTCGAAACGATTCACGGACCTGCCTGTGTAGCAGTTACAGGCTACAGGGCCGAGCATTTCAAGGAGAACCCTTACCTGTGGATACAGATGGTAGATGAAGAAGACCGTGCAGCGGTGGAAGGGCTGGCCGCACGAACCCTATCTGGGGAGAGAGTGCCAGCACTGGAACACCGCATCATCCGGAAAGATGGTGCCACACGTTGGGTGAGGAATACACCTGTTCTAAACTTTGATGGCCAGGGAAAGCTGCTGTCCTACGATGGGCTAGTTCAAGACGTCACGGAGCGCAAGCAGGCAGAAGAGGCCGTGCGCGAGGCCAAGGATGAATTGGAAAGGTTCAATGTGGAGCTGGAGCAAAAGGTTCAAGAAAGGACCAAGGAGTTGAAGCAGAAGAACAAACAATTAGTACAAGCTGAAAAGCTTGCTGCACTTGGAAAAATGGCAAACAAGGTAGCCCATGAACTCAGGAATCCACTGACAGTCGTTGGCGGATTCGCTCGGAGAATGAATGAAAAGGCGCCTGCCGACGATCCCAACAAGAAATATCTTCAGATGATCGTTGAGAAGGTCATAACCATGGAAAACAAAGTGTCGGAAATTACAAGATTCGAGTCGCTGTGAGGAAATATTGGGGCGTTATTTTCCGGCGGGCAGAACCATATGGTTCACCTGTTGACAAGCCGTCAGGGCAATCCTTTCTTGAGGCAGGAAAAGACCCGCGGAGAACGCCGCTCAGAGGAAAAAGGGGCGTTGATGGATGGAAACTCGTTAGATGAGGAACTTAAACTTAGACCATGCCGTGGAGACACCGGCAGAGCCAAAGCCGATGAGGACATTGGTATTGTTCTTGAGCCTGCCCTCTTTCAAGGCACAAGCCATGGCCAATGGTACGGATGC
>CAZDDA010000584.1:0-2034 GCA_964504085.1 uncultured Thermotogae bacterium
TACCTGATGCCGAGGGCCCACCCGACTACGACAACAGCTATGTGCATTTCGAACGTGTCAAAGCTGATCGCTTCCGTGTCAGTTTAGCAGAGAAGGGCGACCATGAGAAATGGCGAGAGAAGTCAGAACGGCAAGGCATGTTGTGCAAGTTCTCGGGAGGGCGTGAGTATGGGTTCTATTCCTGATAGGCGCAGGGAGGGAGGTTAGGGAAAGCGGGGCTGTTCAAGGACGCCGAGGGAACTCAGGACGACGAGGGCGAATGCCAAGCTGCGATTCGGGTCACTCGAGAGGATATCCGCCTTTCGAACCCGCTAGGCCGCTGAGGAGCAGAGATGGCCAAAGCAGATGCAGACTGTCAAGACACAGGTAAGAACATCCTGGTCGGCAACATGTCTGCGACATTCAATTTCGCTGATCCAAATGTGCGGTACCAGCGCTTCCTCGCCAGAGGGAGGCCTGCGCTCAAGTCGCTCATTGATAGTCTGCTGCTGTACGAGTGTGTTGTCGTCCCTACACAGGACTTCATGTCTCTTGCGATATTAGTCGGTGTGCTTGGGGAGAGGGCAATTCGAGATCTGCTGTTGGCCGAGAGCCTGCGCTTTGTGAGAGCCAAAGGAGCGCTCGCCTATGTCGGGAACGGTGGAGGTCTCCGGTCGTATGCGGCTTCCTCGAAACAGGGCCGTAAGCATGCATTCTGTGCTCCTGTTGACGAAGCAGTAGCGTGGGCTCTTGACGGCCTTGACCAGAAGGTGACGGACCCAGGTTTCTCTGCTGCCGTGACACAGGCCACGGCCGAAGTAGATTCCAGTTTGCTGCAAGATGAGATACGTCATGAGACATACATGGACGTGCTTCAGAGTCCAACCCTGCGAAAGCAGTTCGCCATCAGGAACACTGATATGGACAACTTGGCTGGAGTCAAAGCGCGTGGCGTCCGGATCTACGGAGGTCCGAATGCTGACTCACATTCGGATGACGAGATTGACACTCTGCTACTACTGGCAGACACGAATCTGGAACTTCGCTTGATGGAAGTCGCAGACTGTGACGATCTCTCTAGTTCGAACCCGACAGGCCACGTGCTCAAGGCCAAGGCAGACCGAGTGCTCGGGGAACAGAGAGCCGCGGACGCTTTTCTCATCCTTCGATCAATCGCCCGCATTCCTGACATAGGTGAAGGAGTGTTGACGAAACAGATTGATGTGGAGAGACTCCTGGCTATCAAATCCTCACGAGACGGCGAGGCCTTCAGGAATTGGTTTCACTCACACTGTCGCGCAGACACGGAGGAGATCGCGAGGGCGTATGCTGATGTCCTGAAGCATGTACCAAGAATCGAGTCTCTTCCGTTTCGTGTTTTGAGGTTTGTCATGACCACGGCAGCTGGGGCCTATCCCGCTGCTGGACTTGCTCTTAGCCTCGTCGACAGCTTCTTCCTGAAACGTTGGCTGCGAGGTGGTTCGGCGAAGTGCTTCATTGAAAACTTGGAGCAGACTGCGAGACTCTCCGAGTAGAAACTAGAGATTCGCGGACTATCGCTGGAAGTCCTCGGAGAGTTGATGCTGCCTCTGCAGCTCCTGTGCTAGACGGCAGGGAAGGTGCTCGGGGTGATGCTCTGGCAAGCTGGCATTGGACGCCAATGGGCCGCGGACCCGGTAGGCAGTTGCCGGAGGGTCGCAGGTACGTGATACGACGGTAGGTGTTTGCGCCTGCGTTGGAGACTCGGGTGTGTCTTTGAGGCATGATGTGATCAGGTTCCTGCCAACTGAGTACGGATCCTTCCGCGCTGACGTGAGGCAATACCTGTTGATGAGGGTACTCCCACTTGCTAAGAGAGTGGCGGACCCGATGGCAGGTACTGCCCCCCTGCTTCCGTACTGCGAAGGATCACAGGTCCGCGCGTACTTTAGTGACATCCTACCCGTGCACTACTACATCAACAGGGCCAAGACTGTCAGTGTGTTTCACGAATTCAGTAGGATCGAAGAAGAAGCCCCAGGCTGGTTCGCCCGGGAGACAGTTGACTGTATGAAA
>CAZDDA010000585.1:0-2030 GCA_964504085.1 uncultured Thermotogae bacterium
AGTGATATGAGCTGGTATCTGATCATCCCTTTTTTCTTTCTGGTTTTTGCCTTCGCCATCCGCATGCCCATCGGCCTGGGTATGCTGGCCGGCTCGATTGCCTACTACCTTGCCAAAGGGCTTAGCCTCGGCTCGTTGCTCAACACCGTATGCTATGGCCTGACGAATGCCTATATTCTCATCGCCATTCCGCTTTTTATATTCACCGCCAATGTGATGAACTCCAGCGAGGTGACGGATAAAATTTTCGACTTTGCCAGATCTATTATCGGACGCAGGCACGGCGCAACCGGCTACGTCAACATTGTTGCCTCATTGATCTTCGCAGGGATGACCGGAAGCGCGGTGGCCGATGCCTCCGGCCTCGGCACGCTGGAAATTTCACAGATGAAAAAGGAAGGCTACGACATGCCTTTTTCCTGTGCGATCACGGCTTCCACCGCGGTGATCGGTCCCATCTTTCCTCCTTCCATACCGTTTGTTATCTACGCCATGATTTCCGGCGCTTCGGTAGGCAAGCTGTTTATGGGCGGTATGATACCGGCGATTCTTCTCTGCATCGTAACCGGAGTCTATGTGTACTTCGTTTCCAAGAGGCGCGGCTATCCGGTCGGTGCCAAGGTCACTTTCAGGCAATTCCTGAGAAGTACGTTCAGAGCCGTGCCGGCTCTTATGACCCCTGTCATTCTTTTGGCGGGGATCTATACGGGGATCATGACGCCGACGGAAGCCGGCGCCGTGGCGGCTGCCTACACGCTGATCATCGCGTTCCTGGTCTATCGGACTCTGAACCTCAGAGCCCTTGGAAAGATCCTGCTCAATACGCTGAGAACCACAGGAGCGATCTTTCTGGTGATCGCGGGTGCATATGGATTTTCGTTCATCGTCACCTCTGAACAGGTGTCAAGGATCATTGTAAGCGCGATGAGCGGAATCGTGCATAGCCCCTGGGTGTTCCTGCTCACTGCCAATATTCTGTTCCTCATTCTCGGGGCCCTGGTGGATGTGAATGTTTCCGAGCTCGTGTTCATTCCGATTATCCTGCCGCTGGTGAAGTACTTCAACATCGATCTGGTTCATTTCGGTGTGCTGATCTGCCTGAACATGATGATCGGGCTGTTGACCCCCCCCTTCGGCATGCTGCTGTTCGTGACGGCCGGGATCGGCAAGGTGTCCATGAAAGACATGATACGGGAAGTGCTGCCGCTGATCGGCGTGCTGCTCGTTGCCCTGGCGATTATCACCTATATACCGGATACGGTAATGTTCATGACCCGTCTGGTGAAATGACATGAGTCGGATCGGGTAGATAGCAAGAGGCTTCAATAGATGACGAAGAACAACAGTGGAAATGCAACCAACAACAAGAGAGTACGTCTGGCTTCGATCGGCGCAGGGATGATCGGTCATGTGCACGCAGAAATAGCCTCAGGTGTTGAGGAATGCGAGTATGTAGCCTTGTGTGATGGAGATCCAGCGAAGGCCGAAATGGCCGAGAGGCTCGGTGCGACCTACTACCGGGATTTCAGGGAGATGATCGAAAAGGAAACCCTCGACGGTGTCATGATTTCCCTGCCCAACGAGCTGCACGAGCCTGTGGGCTCCGCTTGTGCCGAGAGAGGACTCCACATATTCATGGAAAAGCCGATCGCTGCCACCGTGGAAGATGCCGAAAAGCTGATCCGCAGCGCTCACGCGAATCATGTCCAATTGCTTATCGGCCATCACAGGCGCTTCAATCCGATGATGGTGGCCACCCGCGACATGGTTCGCGGCGGAGAGCTGGGTGAGATCGTGGGAGTTTCCGTACTCTGGTGCATGTACAAACCCAAGGAGTACTTCGAGGTCGGTCCCTGGCGCAAGCAGAAGGGTGGGGGCCCGATCCTGATCAATACGATTCATGAGATCGACAATCTCCGTTTCATTTACGGGGAAATCGGAAGGGTCTACGCCGAAACGAGCAACAAAATCCGCGGGTTCGAGGTCGAGGAGGGCGAATGGGGCGGATTCGCGGGCGTCGGGGATGGGGG
>CAZDDA010000586.1:0-2028 GCA_964504085.1 uncultured Thermotogae bacterium
AGGTTTGCCGGGTTTGGTTTTTACTTCGGTCTTTACCCGGCCGGACTCTTTCTTGGCCTTGTTGCTTTCCAGTGAACGGTCTGGAGCGGGCTTTTCTTTCTCTGGTTTCTTTGGCTTCTTGATGTTTTCCTTGCTTGCCGAAGCCGTGGATTTCTTCTTCTTGCCTCGATCAACATGATGCTGCCTCTTGGAATACGGCGATTGCTCGAGGTTGTCGCCTTCTTCCTGCCGCATCTGACGCTGCAACGATTCCAGCTGTACTTTCACCAGATCAGGGCGAGGGTGCTTTTCGAGCGCCTCCAGATAGTTTCTCTCTGCCTTCTTGTAATCCCTCAGTTCCTGGTAACACATTCCCAGTTCGAACCTGCTCCTGGACTCCAACTCTTCCTCGGGACCGATTTCTAGCAATTCCAGGTGCGCGTCGGCAGCCTCCTGGTAACGACCCTCGACATAGTAGGAATTTGCGACCAACAACATTGCCTCGGCGACAAAACGATCTGAATTCTGGTTTTGCAGAATAAGACGCGTCTCGGCCCTGGCCTGATCGAATTCCCTGAGCATGAAGTAGCTCTGCGCGATCCTGTAGCGATATTGCACAATATCTTGCTTGTCGGGAAAGGTGTTTACCAGTCGCTCGAACTCCAGGGCGGCAGTTCGGTAGTCACGCAATCGATCGTGGAATATGAAAGCAATTTCCTTCTGCGCCTCCAGGGCGAAAGGTGCCTCGGGGTCGAGCTTCAGCGCTTCCCGCAGGCGTGCTACTGCCCGTCTCGGTTGTCCGAGGTAGAGGTGCTCTATGCGACCCGCCTGAAACAACGCCCTTGCTTTCACTTCACGGTATCCATCCTCTTTCTCTCGCCCCAGGTCGCGAGCCAGGGCCAGAAAGTGACTCTCGGCATCCTCGTACTTGCCGTCGTAGAACATCTCCATGCCCCTGCCAAAACGCTCCTCGGCATCCATCGACAGGCAAGCCACCACGAAAGCAAGAAACAACGCCGCGGCGACGTACTTGAGGTTCTTGCTGCGAATCATGCGGATTCTTCTCCCCCCTCACGCTCCTCCAGTCTTGCCAGTCCGACGACTTTTTCTCCTTCCTTGAGATCGATGAGCCTGACACCCTGTGTAGCTCGCCCCATGACCGAGATACCCTTTACACGTGTCCGTATCACCATGCCTCCGTTGGTTATCAACATGATGTCATCATCGCCAAATACCTGTTTGACCGCCACGACTTGTCCCGTTCTCCCGGCTATTACGCAGGTTTTCACACCAACACCACCCCGCGCCGTCAACCTGTACTCATCCAGCTCAGAGCGTTTACCGAAGCCTCTTTCGGTGACTGTCAGAATAGTGGCCCCCGGATCTATGACCTCCATGGACACCACGCGATCGTCACTCTTGCGAAGCTTTATCCCGCGCACACCCCTGGCCGTGCGGCCCATCCGTCGAACATCGACTTCCTTGAAGCGCACAGCCATGCCCTTGCGCGTGCCGATGAGAATCTCCTGTTCACCATTGGTCAGGCTGGCACCTATTATTTCGTCATCCTTGCCGACGCCCATTGCCTTGATGCCGGCCACGTTGATGTTTGAATAGAGTTGCAGATCACTCTTTTTTATATAGCCCTTCTTGCTCACCATGCACAGGTTGCTATCCTCTAATTCCCGGAAGGAATGTACCGGTACAATAGCGGCAACCTGTTCTTCCTTACTTAACCTGACCAGGTTGACGATCGCCGAGCCGCGCGCCGCGGGGTTGGCTTCGGGCACCTCGTGCACCTTCAGCGCGTGAGCCTTACCCGTCTGTGTGATGACCAGTATCGTGCTGTGTGTAGACGCAACGAACACATTCTCCACGAAATCCTGATCGCGGGTGTGCATCCCGCTGCGGCCGCGACCACCACGGCGTTGACGCCGGTACTGGCTTAGGGGTGTTCTCTTGATATAACCGGCATGGCTCACCGTGACGACGTTGTCTTCGTCCACCAGAAGGTCTTCAACTGTTATTTCTCTGGTTTCCGATGTTATC
>CAZDDA010000587.1:0-2027 GCA_964504085.1 uncultured Thermotogae bacterium
TGAAGAAGATATGGTGTGGTGTTTTTGTCCTGATCGGCGTTATTGGAATCAGCATTGTTGCAGCTGCTGCTGAGGTCTTCATAAACAACCTGGGCCAACCAGCACGGGGTCTTGTCTTAACGTTTACGCAGCCCGTTGAGGTCATAGAGTTTGGGGGTGCATTCACGATCCAACAGCCTGCGGGCAAAGCAAGTACGTTCAGCTTCAGTGGTAATGCGGCGCAAAAGCATGATAGTTTTTGGCTTTCGTGGACGCCAGCTTCCGCTACAGTAGCAGATCACGTGTGGCTCAGCACTGAACCTGCCGATTGGAGGCTTCTCGATCACGCAATGGCCAAGGGAGTAAATGAAGACACGTATGCTGCGACTATGCGAACGAAGGAGTTTCTGACGACGGACCACGCTGCGTACTCTTGGATTGAGATTGGACCAATCTACGGTACCCACACGGGGGTGTGGGAATGGTTTGCCCCGGATGGCACGATCTACAGACAGCAGGAGACGGCGGAGATCGGTAGAGTGGGCGAAGCGCATGACTGGTGGAGGCACTATGCGTGGATCAGCATTGACGGAAAGCCACCGGCAACGATGCCTGGCAAGTGGCGGGTCGCTTGTTGTTTGGACGGCGAACCTCTGATAACGGAGGACTTTCTCATTTTTACTCCTAAAGTTTCAGTTCAAACATCTGTCATTTTGGAAAACGAGGCAACCGACGGTGTAATTATCGTTTTCAAGGAAGGCGATGTTTTGCTCGATGTTTTGAGCCGCGAGGTTGAGAATTCGTATGTGATACCAACCGGCGCTCAAGACGGCGTCCATCAAGCAATCCTTGAAATTGAAACCGGAAGGTGGCAAGTACTCGCAATGAAGCCAACTGGGGAGGACAATGAGTATTGGATAAGTGACGTGAAGACACTCACTTTCTTCCAAGGCTTCACCTACACCGTTGAGCTTTTCTTATCGGCCAAGGCTCGGTTATCAGGATAGGGCATTATTACACCATCAGCAATGCAGACAGCTCTTATTTGGGGCGAGTTCGAAACGAAGTATCTAGGCTGGGCCCTCTCGGGGAAGAAAAATGGCCATAATCTTCGAGTTCGAGATCGACTTCCGCTACAACCTGCAACGGCCTGAGTTCCAGATCAAGGAATCCTCCGAGAGTGGCTACACCATATCGATGCCGCCGTGCTTCCATGAGGCTCACATCCTGGACATCCGCTTCTACGACGAGCAGCGATCTCGTTTCCTGCCGTGGTTTCTGCCCGATCTTGTCTCCGGGTTTCTCGGAGGCAGATTCACGGAGGCGGACGAGAATCGACTGGTGGATGTAGCTCGAAGCCACGCGCAGCAGGCAACGCAGTTGATTGAGAACCTCCAATCGGAGGTTCAGAACCCGGCCAAAGCCACTTTGCAGTCAATAAGCAGAGCATTCTGGTGCCGGGAATGTGACCTTCGAGTTTGAACCTCAAGAGCGCCTTAGTCTCCGTGTGGACATGGGCGAAAAGCTCCAGTCGTGACCGCGGTGCGCCGCCACGAATCCAATGGAACCTATCCGGCAAAGACCGTCAGTCTACCCGAGTGCGGGTGCAACCGCTTCAAGTCCGCCAATCGAGTTTTAGGTCGTGTTCTTTGGCCTTTCAGAGGGTTGTTTGGTGGTCGCGTACTGCTTTCGCCTTTGCCACGGTCGTCCGAACAGGAACCCGATGATCACACCAACAGCCAGGCTTAGAGCCAAGAGGATGATGCGCGACATCGTAAGATCCCAGAACAGCACCCGGACGGAGACAACCTCTGTGTTCTGAACGACGACAATCAGGAACAGAAGAAGAAGGACGAGAATGACAACGCTTCGTACTCGCATGGCTTGATCCCTCCTCGCGATCTTCGCAAGGGATCAATTATAGCACGGGGGGAGTGAGCCTGAGAAGTCTGACGAACTCCTTCAGGTACGGCGCCAATTGCCCTGTCATCTTAGTCAACGTATCCAAAATCTGTCCCTTCTGTTTCTTCGTCGCTCGTTTGTACTCA
>CAZDDA010000588.1:0-2024 GCA_964504085.1 uncultured Thermotogae bacterium
TAGAGGAGACGGTCCAATGGTATCAGAGAAACGAGAGATGGGTCGCCCGTTGCCTGACCGGCGAGTATCGGAGCTACTACGCGGCGAACTACCATTGGAGAGAGGCAGAACGTGAGTAGGAAACTGCATCAGCTATTTGGAGAAGGGAAGGGTGCGTGTGCGAGAGATAGGAAGTGCCTTGCTGTAATCCCGCGGAGGGACTCGCGTTCTCGGAAGCAGGATCAAAACTTGAACTGTCGCGGAAATGATGATCGCTAGTCTCCGTGCTTCGACAGACCGAAAAAAGCTGATGTGCTTGGGAGCGGGACCCTTTCAGACTCCCGCTATCCGGAAGGCAGTTGCTTCAGGGTATTATGTCATCACGGTTGACTACCTTCCCGAAAACGTTGGCCATCGGTTTTCCCATCGATTCGTGAACTGCAGCACAATCGACAGGGACGGAGTGCTTAGTGCCGCGATGCGTCTTGGCGTTGACGGGATTGCAACGTTTGCCTCGGACATTGCAACCCCTACTCTGGCCTATGTAACCACGGAATTGGGATTGCCAGGGCCCAATATAGCTGCAACGGAAACCATGACTGACAAAAGTCGCTTTCGGATGTTTCAAGAGAGACATGGCTTCAGATTCCCACGGTTCGTTGTGGGAGAAAGCTACCACGATGTGGCGCCGGACCTTCGGAAGTTTCCGGAACCTCTTGTCTTCAAGCCGATAGATTCATCGGGTTCCCGAGGCATTTCGGTCGTGTCTGGATCTAAGGCGAGCGCTCACAAGAATGCCTTCGAGCATGCGCGAAGGCATTCGCGCGCGGGAAGGGTCTGCGTCGAACAGTACGTGCACGGACTCGAGACGGGTGGAGATGCCTTCCTCGTCGACGGAAAGATAGCTTTTGTGGCTATCACAAACAAGCATACGGATCGTTGCGTCGTTACGGGACACAACCTGCCCAGTAATTTTCCAATGAGCGATCAGAAGGTAGTGGCCGCGGTTCTTGAGGAGCATTGTGAGAAGTTGGAGTACTCCAACGGTCCACTGAATTTCGACGCGATTGTCACCGCCGAAGAGGTAATCGTGCTGGAGATGAGCCCTCGCACGGGAGGAAACGGGATACCTGCTATTATTGCTCGCTCCACCGGCGTGGACATCGAGATGGCAACCCTGCGAGCAGCAATGGAAGAGCCCATCCAATTCCCCAGGCAAGCTGAGGTGTTTCGGGGAAGCGGCTCGCTCGTGTTTGGCAGTGTACAGGGGGGAGTCCTCGCGGGGATAGCAGACGAGGCACAGTTGTCTGAAGAGATCCCTGAAGTATTCGAGATGTATCTGGCTGTACAGCCTGGTGATAGAGTGTTGCCATTCGAGCACAACGGTAATCTGGTCGGTTGCGTTCTGTTCGATTGCGGAAGCCCGAAGGCATACGAGGAAATCTCACAGCGAATCTTGGATGCGTTGCACATGTGCATCGAAGCCCCGGAGGTGAACTATGAAGAGACATGACACTACCACCCCTTCGATCAGGGAGACAAAGGAGATTATGCTCTCCATCGTGGTTCCTGTATACAACTCTGCGCAGCTCTTGCCGGAGTTGTATGAACGCCTTGTGATAGCTATTGAGGCGTTGGAAGAGTCGTTTGAGGTCATCTTCGTTGAGGACTGCGGAGCGGACGACGCGTGGAAAGTCGCGGCGGACATAGCCAAGAGAGACCCCCGCGTAACGGCCATCCAGCTAATGCGAAATTCGGGCCAAGCAATTGCCACGCTCTGCGGACTGGCACATACGCGAGGGCAAATTGCTGTTACACTGGACGACGATCTCCAGCACCCTCCTGAGGAAATCCCAGTGCTTATCGAAGCGCTGCTGGCCGATGAAGAACTGGATGTAGTGCTGGGCGTGCCGCGGGAGAGGTATCATTCCTTGTTCCGCCGAGCGGGAAGTGCTTTCATAGATCGGTTGGCAAGATATCTCGTTGGAAAGGATCCCAGAATCAAGCTTTCTAGCTTTCGTGCGATGCGTCGCATCGTCATCGAT
>CAZDDA010000589.1:0-2017 GCA_964504085.1 uncultured Thermotogae bacterium
GACTCGGACATTGAGACTGGGCCTGGGACGGGGAGCAGGATCTACAAAGGCTAATCTCTACTTACAGATGGTACAGTCGTAGGGAGTGGCCAGGAGAAGACCACAGCCCTTGGTAGGCAGCGACCGTGCGTTGAGAGTTTGCATGCTGGGAGTGCCGGTCTGCGATCTGTCTGTCGGCTCCCGTTCTGAGAGCGGAACCCAAGAGGTGAAGATCATGACCTACGTAATCTTCGTTTGGCACGGGGTCTTCCTGGCGATCACGCTTGCCATGATCGACTTCAACACCGTCTTCCCAGCGCTGATTGCGGATCTCGGTGGCTCGAAGGTCATGTTTGGCGCGCTCTACGCGATCATGCTCGGCGCGCCCTACCTCCTGAATTTCCTGTTCGGGCACTACTTGTCCACGCAGCGGTACAGGCGGAAGTTCCTTATTCTTGGGATCTACCTTCGAGCTATCTCCTTTCTCGGCATGGCAGGATCCACGTACCTCTTCGGTGAGAGGCACCCGGGAGTTGTACTTGCCTGTTTCTTCTTCTGGATCCTGCTCTTCTCCATAAGTGGAGGGCTGGCCGGGATTTCGTACAGCGATATCATCGGGAAGCTGGTCAAGAAAGGGAGGCGTGGAACGCTCTTCGCGGCGAAGCAGTTTGGAGCCGGTCTCGCCGGAATGGGGGGCGGGTTGATTGTCTCCCGAATCATCACTGTACAGAGGGAAGCATCGCCGACCTCCTACGCAGCGATCCTCCTCATCGGGTTTGTCGGTCTCTTGATCGCGTCGATTCCGTTCTGGCTTATCCGGGAGCCAGCGTCTCAAATCGCTGAGAAACATAGCCCCTCCTTGGGTTCGGCGATTCGCCGCGTCCCGGGAATCCTGAGACGGAACCCGGAGTTCCTGCGCTTCGTCGTGGTTGAGAACCTATCCAGCTTTGGAGTCATGGCGATGCCATTCTACTTGGTCTTTGCGAGAGAGAGACTGTCTGTGAGTGATGCATACATCGGGCGCTATCTCCTCTTCCAGATGGGGGGCATGATCTTGTCAAACCTCGCATGGGGGTGGACATCGAAACGTTTCGGATCGAGACAAGTTGTGCGCATCTGTCTGGGAGTGGGTGCGGCAATTCCGATCGTCGCTTTGGCTCTCTCTCATACGAGTGCCGATCTGTTCTCGATCACGTTCATCCTTGTCGGCTGTGTCATGAGTGGGAGGAAGGTTGGGTTCGAGCCGTATCTCTTGGACCTCGTGCCCCCGTCTGACAGGCCAGTCTACCTAGGTATCAGGGGCACAATGAATGTACTTGTCGTGATCTTGCCCATCCTGGGAGGCTTTCTGATCCAGGCAATCGACTATCTGCCAGTATTTGCGCTCGTTTCAGCAGCGCTAGTCGGCGGATTCGTTGCACTCCGCAGAGGAGAACATGTTGCCGGTGAGGGTGGAGCACCGAGTTCGTAGACTAGGGCTTGTTACGGATGGTGTCCCCAATGGAGGTAGGTCTATGAGCACAAGGGCACAGTCGCAGGCTGGGTTTGATGTGAAGCGCGAGACCGTTTACGAAGTGCGCATTGCCGGAGTTGGGCCTGCCGGCGCGCTTGGCATGATCTGCCACGGTCGTGGAGACTGTGACCGCTAGAGTGGCGATGACAAAGGGCGCCGAGGGGCCGAGCACAACAGGTGAGATCTCTAATCTCAGGAGTCGGACTCATGGCTAGCGGGCCTGGATGAACTGACAGCCTGCGAGAGCCAGCGAAGTAGCTTGAGCTTCGCCGCGGAATCCGGTTCAAACACAGAGTCGAGATCGACACGGGCTCACATCATGAGGGGGGAAGGTAGGCTTGCGCGGTGTGGGGTTCTCCGAGAGCGAGGTAGGAAGGGCGCTTTAAGCTTGGGTAATTGTGAGCATTGCACAGTGCCGTGTGGCGAGCTGCCTCTCGCTTCTCAATGCGAGAGCCACGATGCTACAGTTGGAGATTCGCTTGAGCGTCCGCCCAAGCTATGCCATAGAGCACAGCTTGCCCAGTT
>CAZDDA010000590.1:0-2016 GCA_964504085.1 uncultured Thermotogae bacterium
TCGGCGCTGTAATTCCTACCGATAGGCCAACATTCCCTTGGGCGCTGGCCACCTCGAAGATAACGTCGGACAGGGTGAAATCCGGCGGGGAGACGTGCAACAGCACGATTACACCTCCACCAAGGAAGACAAGCCACAAGAAGGTAATCAGGGAGGCATCCTCCAACCGCTGTCCCACATTGCTCTCATCGACTGCGGTCGATCCGATCCGGAAAGGAACAATCGCTCCGCGTGGGGAGACGATCTTGCGAAACCGCCACCCCACTCCCTTCATCAGGATCAGCATGCGGATCACCTTGATTCCCCCGGCCGTTGACCCGGCTGCTCCACCAAAGAACATCCCTCCAGCAAGAAGCAGCTTTGCCGTTGCGCTCCACGAACCGATGTTGGCCGTTTGAAAGCCTGTGCACGTCATCGCCGAAACAAACTGGAACGCTGAATCGCGTAGACCACGAAGCGGGCCCAAGACCAATCCGTTCTCCAGAGCGAGGAGCAGAATCCCCCCTACGAGAAGGATGAGAAGCCAGCGAGTCTGGAAGTCTTGTACCAAGATCTTCCCCTTCCCTCGCATCAGCTCGTAATGCACGGCAAAGCTGATCGCTCCAAACACCATAATCGGCAACAGGATCAACTCAATGGATACACTGTTGTAGGAGGCGATACTGTTATCGGTTACGGAGAATCCACCGGTGGAGATACCGGTCATCGCGTGATTCACCGCATCCCAAATTGGCATTCCTGCCCCCCACAGAGAAACGACACTGATGAACGTGTAAAGAAGAAAGATCCACCACATTGTGCGCAACGTAGAGACAATGCTCGGCTGTATCTTCTCTCCCCGTGCTTCGGCGTAGTAGAGACTGTAGGCGCCGGATCCTGGACGAGGGCCAGCGAGGATTGCCAGCATGAGGACGATCACTCCCATTCCACCGATCCATTCAGTGAAACTACGCCACCACTGTAGGGTCCTTGGCAGCAGATCGGCACGAGCAGCCATCGTCAGGCCAGTCCCGGTATAGCCAGAGACCGCTTCAAAGAAGGCACTCGCAGGGTCCGTAAAATACAGAAGCGTTGTCGAACCAACACCGCTGCGCTGCGCGAATATCGCTGTAAGTACAAACGGAAGCGACCCCAATGCAGCGACGAGCAGCCAGCCGAACGAGGCAATGATCATACCATGCCTCAGCTTGGACTCCCCGGCATTGCGAAATGGAAGATAAAGACAAATTCCCAATCCAAAGGAAACAATGGCTGTAATACCCAGAGGAAGGTAGGCGAAGGATTCATGGAAAATCAACGGGACAACAAGCGATAGGACAGCCATGATCCCCACAACGGGTACGAGGAGGCCGAGGTCTCGTAGGATAATCCGCAGGTCTTGATTTACGCTAAGAGTTGGGATCCTCATCCGGTCAGTTTCTCGACCAGCTCATCACTGGCTCGTTCCAGCGAGAAAACGGTGAGCACGTCTTCTGTCTCGATCACTGTATCCCCAGTGGGGATGAGCCTTTGATCTCCTCGCTCGATGGCCAGAATAAGAACGGTGTTAGGAAAAACGCCCCGTTTGGAACTGTCAGCAAGAGGCTTGCCTACTAGCGAAGATCCTTCGTTCACCGTCAGTCGAAAGATCTGATCTCCTTGGGGGAGGATGGTGAAGTCCCTCACCTTGGGCCGCTTCACCGCGTTGTACAGGTGGTTTGCCACGACTTCTTCCGGGTTCTCCATCACGTTTGCCCCCAGTTTGCGGAAGAATTCAGCGTGCTCCTTATCGTTTACCACGGAAACGATAGACGGAACGTCCAATCCTTCAGCGATAGAAACGACCATCAGGTTGACCGCATCATCGCTCGTAGTGGCAATCAGAGCATCGGCTCGATCTGAACCTGCCTCACGTAGGGTCTCCGCCGAGGTGGCGTCCCCATTTAGGACAGTAATATCGTACTTGTTGCTGATTTCCCTGGCACGATCGGAATCTGCATCGATGACCACTACGTTGTTCTTTTCCTTGACAGCGAT
>CAZDDA010000591.1:0-2005 GCA_964504085.1 uncultured Thermotogae bacterium
TCCGCATCATAGCAGGCGCATTACCGTTGCCGCGAGTTGACGTGATATCGTCGCTGGGTGGCGGCAAGCATGAGAGGATGGACGCAATGGCAAGTACATCAGATAGGCTGCCCGCCCCCGGCCCTGGGTATGGTCGGCTCCTGGACAAGGTGGCTGTCATAACGGGATCGAGCCGAGGTATTGGCGCTGCAATATCGCGTGCATTTGCGCGCGAGGGTGCCACCGTAATCATCACCTACAAGGAGCAGGAGGCCCAAGCCAGACTGGTGGCTGCAGACTGCGGCTCAGCCATGGTGTGCAAAATGGATGTTCGGTCGCGGGACGACGTTAGGGCCTGCTTTACGACAGCAAGAGATCGCTATGGCCGGATCGACATCTTGGTAAACAATGCTGGCGTGAACCGGACTGCCGATTTCGACAAGCTAACAGAGAGTGATTGGGACTATGTTCTTGACACCGATCTGAAGGGTGTATTTCTCTGTTGCCAAGAGGTGCTTCCTGTGATGTCTGACAAGGGAAGGATCATCAACATAGGCTCTCTGTCGGGCGAGTACGGTGGCCCCAGAACGCCGTCGTATGCGGCCGCCAAAGCTGGCGTCATGGCCCTCACTCATTGCCTGGCCCGGTTTGTTGGGCCGCGGGGCATCTGCGTCAACTGTCTATCTCCTGGCGTAATTGAAAACGAGTTCACCGCAAGTAGTATGAGCGGATGTGTTCGTGAGACTGTACGCTCTCTCCTCTTACTGAATCGCTTCGGGACATATGAGGACATAGTCGGGGCGGCCGTGTTTCTTGCTTCCGGCGAAGCAGGCTACATAACTGGCCAGACGCTCAGTATCAACGGCGGTGCATGGGTGCGATGATGAACAGGCGGCCAACATTCGTGGACGGTCCTGTCGTGGCAGGTAAGCATGAGCGGAACGCCCACACTTTGAAGCACCGGCCTAGTTTTGTCTCTGAGGGTGCCGTTCTTAAAGCAGTTGTCAAGCATATTGGTGCGGGTAAGTGGACCATACGGAGATACGAAGACGGCTTCGGCTCCAACGTGTATGCTGCGGTAGGCCAGGCCGGGGAAGCAGTAGTTGTGAAGGTGGGTGTGTTTGCTGACACACATTCACCTGTTGACGAGTTCGTGTTCGCGTCGCTGATCTTAGAGTATGATCAGACGTTGCCCCTGGCAACACCGCTGGTGCTAGATACAAGCGGGACGCTCATGGAATATCCCTATCTGATTATGGCTCACTTGCCAGGTGACTCACTGCTTTCTTGCTACGAGGAGAGACGTGGGCCAGAACCGTTGGACGCTCTGCGACAAGTCGCCCGTGTCCTGGCAAGAATTCACGGGCTGGATATCCGCTGTGAAGGCTTTGGCCCTCCAGTGCTCGCACATCCGGCAGAGGTCACGTCGGTACGAGAGCGTGGGGTTCTTCGTGGCGCGTACTTGGATTCTATAGACTACTATAGGCATGGGTTCGAGCGATGGCTTCATGCACCAGGAGTCCGAGAGTGTCTGCGTATTCGGGACTGGGACACGCTGGAGCGTGTGTGTCGAGCCGACCCTCCTAAGGGGCTTGCCGTGGGTGTTACTCACGGCGATGCGTCAATACGCAACTTTCTGTTTTCGGATGATCAGCTGGTTGGCGTTATAGATGGGTGTGGTCGCATTGGGTGGCTTGAGGAGGATGTTGCCGCCGCAACAGTGTTTATTTGGCAACATGCGCAGTGGCTAGGACATTGTGGCCCTGTGACATTGGTTAACTGCTTTGTTGCCGCATATGAGCGTTATGCACAGAGGCCAGTTAGCGTGGATGCCCTCCGAGTCCTGGCACTGCGGAAGCTTGCGTCCCGGGTACGCACGTGTATAGCCATGGGGAAGACGGAGGCGGCTCAAGCGGCTTCGACCATGATCCCGTCACTAGGTGATGCACTTGGCGATGACGGAGACTTCTTATCTCTGTGCCCGGAATGAGCGGACTATGTGGCTGCAATAGCGACGGAGATTGGA
>CAZDDA010000592.1:0-2004 GCA_964504085.1 uncultured Thermotogae bacterium
AACTTTTGTAGCATACTGAACTGAACGATGTTCGTTCCATAGCAGCCCCAGATGATGTCATTGCTGCGGCAGCATACGGTCATATGCAGCTGACCATCGCGCAAGGACAAGAACACCATGTCGTTGCAAGGGTGGTCCTTGCTCTCGGTATTCAAGTCGTGAGGCGCATCCCAAATCTGGAGCACTGCGCGACGCGTATCCGGTTGCCGGCGGAGTAGAGCCACGACTTCCCTGATTTGGTCCATGGGCTTGAACCTTGTCTCCGGATCGTCCAGGGCTGTAGCGTGTAGGTGGTGCTTGCGTAAGCGATGGCCGTAGGCTGCATGGTAAGATTCCCCATCCTCACTGAAGTCGGCCATCTTCTTGTTAAAGTGCGTGAGAAACTTTACGTCACGTCGACCGGCAAGAATCCACAGTGCTTCAAAGAAGTGGAAGAATGGGTTGATGTTGCGTGTAGGGTCAAAGAGGACGCACTCGTTTGGGTGCGCGTACTCGGTGGCCACGACATCGGGGAACTCAAGGGTTCGCATCCCTCGCGGGGATACGGGGACACCTTCATCGCGCACAAGGCGAAGTCCCTGTGGAAAAGCGTCATTGACGTTACGTGCTCTGATCACATGCATGGTTGATTCTCCTTAGAATCCGAATTGTTTGACAATTCGTCTCGGAAATGTGGTCTTGTAAATCTTACTGCTTGGGTCGGTGATCTGCTTGGTGAAGTCGGCGCAAAGCTGCTCTGCGTTGGAGTGGCCTTTCTCAAATGCCTTGCGCCATTGGATGCGGACATCCCATCGGCCTTCGGCCATGTCCTCGGTCCATCGGGTGCGCTTTTGCACAGCGGTGACGATCCCTGGCCATGCCCGCTCCATGGCCTTGGAGTTGATCTCCATCATCTTTGCGTTTCGGTAGGCTGAGCAGCCACCGGCAGCATTGCTGGACCGTTGGCCGTGGCAAAACAGGTATGCGGCAATATTGCCCATGGCATGAGTCAGGATGTTGAGGGTGATGTCAAAGTCCTCCTGAACAGGGAACCGGTCGAAGCGGATTTCAGGATGCTGGGCAAGCATTTCTCGATTATACCCATGCGCCGTGTAAAGGCGCGTCACCATTCTTGCAGGCTCCTTTACCGTATGGTTTCCCGGTCGATTGCTGATTCCCACCTGCGCCCAGCCCAGACGCAGCCAATGCTCCATTAGGTCGAGGATCTTCCCTGCCTCGACCGGTGTGGTGTAGCGCAGCGCCACGGTGTCCGGACCCTTACGGACATAGAAACGTAGATCATCGTCCAGCATAAAGAAGTATGCACTGTTGCCCAATTGATCCATGATGAACTGTCGCGTGTGCCCAATGTGGCTTCCGCTCTCTGGCTCGGCGATCACGTGCGCAACACTGAGACGTAAGCGCTGCAGATGACTCTTGTGCGCATTCACCTCTGCGGCTGGGCAAACAAGCGCTGTCCGCTTGTGCCAACGGGGGGGCAGGCTCATCAGTGTCTGATAGTCACCAATGCGTCCTCTCGTAGGGATGTAGAGCTCCATGTTCTGCTTGCTCATGTTTCCGTTCTCCTTTCAGGTTGTTTGTATTTTTCCCTCGGTCTTCCTAGACCGTGAAGGACCTTCATGTATTTGCAAAACTCGCAAAGGCTGTGCTCAATCTCCCGAAGGTGTAGTCGCCTCTTTGGCCACGGCCACCAATTGCCAGAGCCTTGCAAGATTTCACGCATCTCGGGGAGGGCTTCCTTTTGTGGAAAGCTGGCATCCCATTGACGACCATGGTAGAAGTTGAGGCCCTTAATCGCTCCAGGGCCAACGTGTGCCCAGGTATCCTGGTCCTTGGCTCGGGCCATAACGTGGTAGGTCAGGTCCGTAGCGACCTCGTAGGACAGGAACCTACCGAACATTGGCGTCTTGCTCAAAGCGCCAACAAACTTTTCCAATCTCCGAGTCTCTAATGATGAAGTGATTTCGTCCCGATGGTTCCATAGCCAATAGAGCGCAACGGACA
>CAZDDA010000593.1:0-1995 GCA_964504085.1 uncultured Thermotogae bacterium
TAGGACACGGGCCTTTCAAGCCCGCGACAAGGGTTCGAATCCCTTTGGGGGCACAAAATATGACCAGACCCTGGCGATGAGCCGGGGTCTGTCACGTTGTGGAGGAAGATGAGAACACCGGATGAGGGTGATCTTGAGGTGGTCGTCGGTAGACTGCTGAAACAAAGAGGGTTGACGTTGGCAGTGGCCGAGTCTTGCACCGGTGGACTTATCAGTCATCGCATCACCGACGTTCCTGGAAGCTCTGCTTATTACCAGGGTTCTATCACCGCTTATTCCTACGTTGTCAAGGAGTTCCTCCTGCACGTGCATCATCGTACGCTGTATAGCTATGGTGCGGTGAGCGAGCAAGTGGCACAGGAGATGGCAAGGAATGTGCGCCGTGTCTTCCGGACGGACATAGGGTTGGCTGTGACCGGCATCGCTGGGCCGGGCGGTGAAAGAGTTATAATCAGAAGTTGTGGATTGACATGAAAAAGAAGGCGGCGTATCCTTGGGTTTGCCAACCCACTATATCGACGGTAGCCACCGTCGTAGAAAGGACACGCCATGATCAAGCTTACCACAGACGACATTACAGGACAACCTCCGGAAATCACAGAATCGCTGGACGAGCTGGCTCGCCAAGGAGCCCGACGTATGATCGCTGTCGCTCTAGAAAAGGAAGTCGAGCAATATGTCCAAGCCCTGCGCCACTTGCGCGACGAAGAGGGCCGCGCCCTGGTCGTGCGCAATGGGCGATCTCACCACGAGCGCACGATCCAGCTCGGCGCGGGCAGCATTAAGATCAGAACGCCCAGAGTGAACGATCGTCGCCCGGACGAGCGATTTACCAGCAAGATCTTGCCACCCTATATGCGCCGTTCGCCGCGCGTGGACGAGGCGTTGCCGGTTCTTTACCTCCGTGGCCTGTCCACCGGCGACTTTTCCGAAGCACTCGAAGCGCTTCTTGGCCCCGAAGCCTCTGGTTTCTCCGCTTCAACGATCACCCGCCTGCTCAAGACGTGGCAAGAGGACTATCGGGCCTGGCGCAAGCGCTCCCTGGCAGGCAAAGAGTACGTCTACGTCTGGGCCGACGGTGTCTACTTCAACGTCCGCCTGGAAGAGGACCGCCTGGCCTGCCTGGTCATCGTCGGCGTGCTCCCCGACGGCCGCAAGGAGGTCGTCGCGCTCGAAGATGGCTATCGCGAGTCCACCGAATCGTGGGCCAGCGTGCTGCGAGACCTCAAACGCCGGGGGATGACGGCCCCCGTGCTGGCCATCGGCGATGGCAATCTGGGCTTTTGGGCCGCTCTTCGCCAGGTCTATCCCGAAACGCAGGAACAGCGTTGCTGGAAGCACAAGCTGGCTAACGTGCTGAACAAGCTGCCCAAGCGGCTCCAGCCTCGGGCGAAAGATATGCTCCGCGAAATCATGTACGCGCCTGATCGGAAGAGTGCACTGGAAGAGATCGACCGGTTCTCCTCTGAGTATAAAGCGCGCTATTCCAGAGCCGTTGAGACCTTGACCAAGGACCAGGACGAACTGTTAACGTTCTTCGACTTCCCTGCTGAACACTGGATCCACCTACGGACGACCAATCCGATCGAGTCGGCGTTTGCGACGGTCAAGGCCCGGACGAAAAAGACCAAGGGCGCTGGCTCGCGCAAGGCTGGATTGGCGATGGCCTTCAAATTGCTCTGTGCCGCCGAGAGAAACTGGCGGCGCCTTAACGCATTTCACCTAGTCGCTCTCGTCAACGCTGGTGTCGAGTTTCCCGACGGCGAGGCCGAGATGCTCCAGTCCGAGTCGGTATCTGATGACCTATTCGCACAGGCTCCATCGATCGCCGCCGATGTCTCCATCCACAACATTTGACAATATCTCTCTGGGAAGGCCGCTAAACCTAATGCGCTATTGTCAAAGTAGTAACATGTTGAAAAGCCCCGCCGCTCCTGGGAGCGGCGGGGCCAATGTGACCAGAAAGAGATCAGAAGAGATTTCCAACGCCCGGTT
>CAZDDA010000594.1:0-1993 GCA_964504085.1 uncultured Thermotogae bacterium
GTGGCCCTCCGATCATGATCAAGTTCACCCTCCCGGTGGTCGAAAAGCTGGGCTTCGCCCCGAGCGATACCATCCTGTCACTCGAGATGCGGATGAAGTGCGGTATCGGCAAATGCGGCCGCTGCAACATCGGGAACAAGTACGTCTGCAAGGACGGCCCGGTGTTCACCTTGGAAGAGCTGAACGTTCTGCCCGCCGAGTTCTAGTGAATCAGATCCACTCGTTGCTGCGGCACAAGCACCTCTTCATTCAACTCTTGAAAACGAATCCTGCGCTGTGATCACTTGAGCTGACGGCGCACTCTTCTATACAATGGCAATCATGCGTTATCGCCTTTGCGTGTGTTGTCTGTTCTTCCTGGTTGTTCTTGCTCCAGGTTGTCTTGCCTCACGGGCACATGTTGGGTCGGCGTTTGCTGAAGCCTATTCCGCCTTTGCGCCTCTTTACGCCCTCTATCGGTCCTACGCGGAGTACCTCTTCCACGGTTCTGTAGTGGTTGTCCCGCTCGGCCTAGAATCGGCCTGTCAGTCCTGTTCAACCCGTCTTGAGAATCTGCAGATGACGTTCGTTTTCCAAACCGACTCGCCATATACCGAGGAAGTGGGATACGTCGTTCGTCTCCGCGAAAGGGTTGCGTCATTCTGCGAGAACTACCGCGAGCCGATCACAGCAATCGCGTCCGCGGAATCGATCGATCTGTCTTTCCTTGCCCAAGCCGCAGAGGATGACCTGTTTGCGTCGATCTCCGATCTCAACACTCTGCTCGAGAAAACCCTGAATCTTACCATCGAGAACCTCGAAGAAGCGCACGATCGCTGGATGTTCAACGCCGCCTTTGCCACCCGCACCCTCATGAATCAGGAGACAATCGTGCGGATCGACGCCGCACTCGAGTCTATTCTGCTTGGATCGGAGGAGACCTCGCCACCACCACAGGAGAATCTCCCCGAGGAGATCATGAAGGCCCTCCAATCCCTTGCCGCATTGACTGGTCACGAACTCTCCCCTCAAGAAAGGACACGGGCAGACGCACTTGCCCGATCGATCCATGCCTTTCTAGTACAGGGAGATTAAGACGCCGTTAAGAGGCCTGGTGGGGGCTAGGGGAGGCGGGCTTGCTGCCTGAACCCGCCTCCCCTGGGTAAGAACCGTTGGCTGTTCTACCGCATCCCTTTTTGATGACGTCTGTCAAGGACAACCTTGTGGTGAAGAGGACACCCGGACACATGGGGAAGGTGAAAGCAAATCCCACCGCGCTCTCGGAACGGTGAGAAGACCGGTAAGGAGGTAACGACAAAGATCTCTTGTCTTCGCAGCATGCTGTGAAAGCCAGAACTGGTTGCCACCTTGTCACACACGGGCATCTTCTTTCACTCCTTCTTGACAGAGGAAAGAATACCCCAGGGGCATGCACTAAAGTGAGGGCACCGGTGAAGAGAGAAGATGGCGCTGGCGGCAAGCGGCTGTCTCACCGGTCCCAAAAGGGGGTGCCAGGTGTCCCCCTACTCGGGTGGGACCCTGGCAATTTGCCAATAATCCTGGACAGTCTGAATCAGGCGCTCAAAATCCTTTGAGTCAACCGGTTTGGTCATGTAGCTTGCAGCACCACTATCGTACGCCTTGACCATATCCTCCTCCCGCTCGGAGATGGTAAGAACGATCACCGGAAGACGACGCAAGTGCTCATCTGCCTTGATTTTGGCCAGCACTTCCAACCCTTTTATCTTGGGCAGGTTTAGGTCAAGGAGAATCAGATCGGGCCGAGGGGCATCTTCGAAGTCTCCCTGTTGGTAGAGGAAGTCGAGTGCTTCCGCGCCATCACGGGCGAAGTACAGCTCGCACTTGACATCACTTTTTCTCATGGCTCGCTTGATGATCGCGACATCATTGGGGTTGTCCTCGACGACGAGAACTTTCATTACCTCTGGGTTAAGCATTGATCTTCACCTCTCTTCTTTCGGCTACTTTAGGGATGGTAAAGTAGAACGCGCTA
>CAZDDA010000595.1:0-1992 GCA_964504085.1 uncultured Thermotogae bacterium
TTCGCCCTGAGTCCTGCGTCCGCAGCTCAATTACGATGCAGTTGTCGTCGTTGCGTTCGCCGCAGGGTACGCAGAGGGGGTCTACAAAGCCTGGAGTTCTCAAGCGGGAGATATCGACCCACTGGACATTACTGATGAACCCGCAGTGATGCTGCAAGAAACGCAGCGAGTTACTCTCGAAAGTTGTTGATGGAAGGAGGTGAGCGTATCCTTCGGGGATTGTCGTATTCGTTTCCCTGAAGTGGCCCTCTCGCAAAGGGCCTGGAAGGATACGCTCATGCACAAGGATAACGGCGTCGGGGAGGAAAAGCGAATCACGGAAGAGTCCAGGTCGGCCCTGGACGAGATCCTGAGGGAAGGCGCCAGGCGGATGCTCCAGCAGGCAATCGAAGCGGAGGTGGCCGACTACGTCGAGCGGCACCGACACCTTCTTGATGAGCAGACCGGGCGTCTGCTGGTCGTGCGCAACGGCCATCAGCCCCCGCGCACCATCCAGTCGGGAGTGGGCAACGTGGAGGTATGCAAGCCGCGGGTGAACGACCGGCGGGAGGGTGAGCGATTCACCAGCGCCATCCTGCCTCCCTACATGCGCCGTACGCCGTCTATCGAGGCGCTGATCCCGCTTCTTTACCTGAAGGGCATCTCGACCAACGACTTCCCCGAAGCCCTCTCGGCCATCCTGGGCGAGAATGCGGCGGGCCTCTCCCCGAGCACGATAAGCCGCCTGAAGGACGTCTGGCAAGGAGAGCATGAGCAGTGGGCGAACCGGGACTTGTCCGGCAAGCGCTACGTCTACTGGTGGGCGGATGGGATCTACTTCAAAGTGCGCCTGACGCCGGAGCGGCCCTGCCTGTTGGTGATCGTCGGGACGCTGGAGGACGGCACCAAGGAACTGGTGGCGATCCAGGACGGGGAGCGCGAGAGCAAGCTTTCGTGGCAGGAGCTTCTCCGGAATCTGAAGCGCAGAGGGGTGGCCGACGCCCCGGCGCTATGCGTGGCAGACGGTGCACTCGGGCTCTGGGCGGCGATGGAACAGGAGTTCCCGCAGACGCGGGAGCAGCGTTGCTGGGTGCACAAGACGGCCAACGTGCTGGACAAGATGCCCAAGAAGGTGCAGCCGGCGGCGAAGCAGCTCCTGCACGAGATGTACCTTTCGCCGACGAAGCTCGACGCCCTCGCGGCGTATCACGAATTCCTGACGCTCTATGGGCCGAAGTATCCGAAGGCCTGCGAGTGCCTGAACAAGGATGAGGATGTGCTGTTCACCTTCTATGACTTCCCGGCCGAGCACTGGCGACACATCCGCACGACCAATCCGATCGAGAGCACCTTCGCGACAGTGCGGCACCGGAGTCGGCAGACGAAGGGATGTGGATCTCGCGCGGCGACGCTGGCGATGGTCTTCAAGCTGGCGCAGGAGGCGGAGAAAAGCTGGCGCAGGCTGAACGGCTACGAACTGATCGAGAAAGTCATCCGCGGGGTGCGTTTCGCGGATGGCATGGAAGTGCGAGAAGCAGCATGAATGGGCTTCCCGAGGGATACGTCATCAATGATCCATCAACAACATTTGACAGTATCTCAGCCGTGCGCAGCAACGCACGCAATACCTGCGCAACGCGGAGAAGCTCGGACATAGGGCCGTCTTGGGAAGTTCAACCGATGCGCAATGGCACGCCCGGCTGCTTCGAGCCGAAGCCAATCAGGACACTTGTCTTCTCCGCGAGCAGGTTGAGACGTGCTTGCACGTGTGGCGGCTTGCCGCTCTTCTCCTGTCGTGGGTGCCGCCTGATGCAAGGGCACAAAACGCAGGCGGCATCAAGCGAGTAAGACCAGCAGCACTGTCAGCCCAGGAGACAGCATGCGGCGGAACGCTGCGAAACAGCGCCAGGGAGCAAGCATAAGGGAGTTTCTGCGCTACTACTTGCTGGTTCTGGCGCGCGAAGGGACTGCTTCGCAGGTCAAGATGCGTGCGACCAACGAAGAAGAAAGCGC
>CAZDDA010000596.1:0-1991 GCA_964504085.1 uncultured Thermotogae bacterium
TACTTGATCTAACGGGCTCCCTTTCTGAGGCCGAGTAGTTGGATAGATCAAGTCTGCCACGCCCTCTGTTGCTCCTATCCCAAATCTTCCCTTTGCCAATGCCTGCTTCTTATGAGGAGCTACACTCAGTTGTTCGGCCTTATCAGTGGTTCGTGTGGTGAGCTTGCTTTGTATCCTAACAGCCCGTTGATCTAACGCATGTGTAGTGTCCTTGAGAGGGCCAAGTAGCGCCGGTTGGCGCCAGGGCAGCCATTGAGAGGAAGTTGAGCCACCAACCGACGCTACGGAGAGTCTCCCGATGAACGATATGGCGCCAACCCATCCCCAAATGATGACTTGCAGACGCCGCCAAGCCCCGCGGCGTGCCCCACCCAATCAGGTTCCGCATCACCAGCCCAAGGTTCGCTGCCGCTGCCTGTATCAGGTACCGCTTGGTCACGTTCTCTCTGCCCCGCAGCCGTGTCCGTCTCGCGCCTCCGGTCTCGCAGATGTGAGCAAACGTTCGTTCCAGCAGTTCACCTCTTTTGCGTTGCAGTGCCTTGCCCGTCCTGCGTTTCACGCGAGCCCGATTCTGGTGGAATGCCGCTGCGGTCGGTTGTCCTCCTTTGTCCGTCCACCGGCGTCTGCCCTTCTGTCGACGTTCCGGAATGTAGCTGCGGTACCCGGCCTCCTTCAATCGTCTCAGCAACACAGCCTTGTTGTATCCTTTGTCGGCGACTACCGATCGTTTCTCCCCTGTTGCGCCCCCGTTTGATGTACCTCCTCCGGATGATCCTCCGTTGTCGTCTCGGTCATCGTCTTCATCTTCCGAATCGTTGGCATCGTGCACTCTCTGCAGATTCTCTTCGGCGACTTCAAGCGTCTCCTCAATCGTCGCTGTGTCCGCGCAATCGGCCGAGTGAACCGAAACACCGACCAACGCTCCTGTCTCCAGATCTACCACATGTTCCGGTTTGTATGCCAGCCGTGTCCGTCCATCCTTCAGCTTGGCAATCCGTGCATCAGCGTCCGTCAGCGATTCCCACTCATTGTTCGAGCTTCGCTTGTGTTTGCGCTTCCGATCGATCCGACGTGCGTCCTCCTCGGTCGGGTTCTCCACCCCGCTCTCTGCTGCCAGCCGCTTGATGAACTGTGGGTAGCTCTCTTTAGTATCCCGTCGCACAATCGCCTTCATCGATGCATCCGCACGAAGGAACGTCGAATCGATCCCGTGTACCCGGCCTCGCAACAACCCCTTTTGCTTGACAATCTCCAAGATCAGCACAAACGCTTGTTGGTGCACCTCCAGCGGCAACCGTTGACGCATCCTCGACAGCGTCGAGTGATCGGGGACTCTCTCAGTTAGATTCAATCCCAAGAACGCTCGCAACGACATCGAATCGGCACAACGCCATTCGATCCCTCGCTCCGATTCGATGCCTTCGAAGTAGCCGATCAAGTGCATGCGGAAGTAGACACCAGGTGGGATGGATCTTCGCCCAGGCGTGTGATCCGGTTCGAAGTACGGCTCACAGAGTTCTTCCACCTTGCGGTCGAACTTGGCTTCCCGCAGAAGCTCATTGAGCTTCTCGTAGAACCGGTGACCAGGTCCTCGCTGAATCTCGTTGTACGCAATCCACATCGAGTCTTGCATCCCGTTCTGGCATCCCATCGACATCGGCTTTCCCCCTCCTCACATGCATATCGTATCCGGACTTGCCACAAAGAGGGAAAATCAACAGGCTGCTAAGCCAGCTGTTGGCAGACAGGCTTGCCAGCGTGTTTTCGGATGTTGCCCCAGAGCATCTGAAGAAAGAATACACAGCCTGGCGTCGCCGAATGGAAGCCGAGAGAGCACAAAGAGCCCAGAAGCGGACCCGATAGTTGCCTCGTTTTAGCCGATGAACAGCACAAGCCGTTACATGGAGGAATAGGAGTCGGTGCGGGGTCTACCATTGGATTTGAGAGCTCTGAAAAAGGGGCGAAGTTAAGCGGTTCCTTCCTGCTAGAGA
>CAZDDA010000597.1:0-571 GCA_964504085.1 uncultured Thermotogae bacterium
CCGCATGGAACTACCCTTCTATGAGCACACCGGGCCACTCCCAGATCGCCCAGCCGTACACCGAGCTTCCATTCGCTTCTCCAATCCTCTCGCGCACGTTGTTGAAGCAGTCGGTTGCACTAGCGCCTGGTGTCATTTCAACGGGAAGCAGTTGGGGCTGGGCTCCTGGCCGTATCGACTCACAGAAGTCCTTCACGTGCTTTGCGTCCGGATTAGGCACTCGTGTACGCGGCCGAGTTGCACTCATCGATTGGATAGTCCGCGGGGGTGGCGCGATCCTGTGGAGCAGCGGCAATCCAGGGCAGACAGCGACGTATACCTACTTGTCATCCAGGCCTCCCAGCAAGACGTCGGACCAATTCCGGATGAGGTCGGCGATGATGCGCTTCGCCTCTGTATGACTCACCGGATTCGAAGGAGGCACTCCTACCTCCACACCATGCCGGGCTTCGGCCCCTAACACCCTCGGGCTCTGACACGTACGAGTAAACCGAGTAAGGAGAGCTGTTGAGACCCACTGGAGTTGATACAGCCTCCTTTCACCGCCAACAGCATCTCGAACGATCTCATA
>CAZDDA010000597.1:581-1986 GCA_964504085.1 uncultured Thermotogae bacterium
CCAAGAGCCCTCTCCCAGGAGGAACAGCGCAGTCCTGAGGGGCTGGTTTGTGGTAACCAGGTCCGCCAGCTCGTTGTATTGCGCCGCTTGCACTGGCGGATCGATGCTGCCATCCGCTCTGATCACTGTGGGAGATGCTGTCAGTGTTGCGGAAACAGCGATCCTTGTCGATACGAGCTTGACATTCAGCCGCGTGCCATCTTCCCGCACTCTGAAAGCAGAGTCGCACTTAACTGCTTGCCATCGGGGAATGTGCAGGGTGGCCACGAGATTGGCTGCATCGAGCAGACACTCACCTGCGGACATGAGTTCCTCCGCCTTCATAGACTCAGCGAAGAGAGGCGAGTCGAGGTAGGTTGCACGGTCCTCTGTGCCCAGCGAACACGAAGAGGGAAGGAAACGCGGCAAGGCGGACAATGACTCTGCAGATCCCTCAAGACGGATGCGCCAGGAAGCCATGCTGAGTCCTCCTTACGCTCCGGGCACTACACCGATCCCCAGCACTCTTGAATGTCTGACTCATCCCAGTTTCCGAACTCCTTCCCAAACAGGCGCAAGAAGCAGTCCAAGAAGATTGCTGCATAGCGAATCACGCCTCCGATGTCAGGCTGTAGCGCGCGCTGGGTCCAGGATAGTCCATCGCGACTGATGCGGAGAAAGCGGTTCGCAAGCCGCACATCGACGTGTGCAAACGAGCAAAGGTCCGAGTAGAAGACATCATACGCCTCTTCGTGATCAACCAAGACTGCGAGCTCCCTGAGGCTCTTGCCGGACCAATTCGCGAAGGTTTGAGCTTTCCCCTTGCTTGATGTGCGTTGATAGCGGCCTTGCACAGACACGAATCTGCGCTCGATCTCATCCTTGCGTGGGAGCCATGCCTTCGCCCATGCCTCATTCATTGCCTCTTCCCAGTCTTCCTTGTTGCTTGCCCTATGCTTGTGCCATCTGTCCATCTGTTGCTTCTCAAGAACCGCCTCGAAGTCAATGAACTGCCGGGATCGCTCAACGGGGCTCAGGCTGATGTAGTGGGCGTTCACGTCAGCCTCAAACATCGATCGCACTGCCACGAATCCCATGGTAGTGGGGAAGAATTCCTCTTTGAACACCTCCAGCAGCTTCAAGAGGCTCTGTGCGACCGTGATGTTGTGCATCAGGAAGCACACCATCAGTGATGTGTACTCGGGGCCAGCCAAATGGTAGCTAGGGCCGGTTTCCTGGATTGAGCGCCCGAGACTGACCAAATTCTCAAGAACTCTCGTGTGTTGCTCGTTGGTCAATGCTCTGATGCCCATGACAATCCCCTCAATCGGGTCTCCTTGTGCGAGAATACCATAAGTACAGCGACCACATCCAACCGGCAACATGAGCTTGGACGCTCCATCGGCGCTTCAAGGCTTCCCCCAAC
>CAZDDA010000598.1:0-1985 GCA_964504085.1 uncultured Thermotogae bacterium
AACATGAAGGATTACGATAGGCTGGATGAGTTCAGAAGGGCCGTTGAAGAACAAGTCGGGCCTGTTTCAGATACACTCTGGGAGCGTTTGTGTAACTGGTCTCCTCCCTACGATGACGATGATCTCGAAGAGGTAGCTACTAAGATTCGAGAGGCTCGTGCGGACAACGGATAAAGCGGGAATGCTTAAGCAAACAACAAGGCCTAAGCCTTCCTTGAGAAGGGGTAGTACTGATTCTCCTAATCAAGAAATTCACCTCCTGAGAGCTCAAGAGAATTCGGACAGGCTCATTCCCAAGCTACAAAACCCTCAAGCCCTACCTATCATGTCTATTGGTTTCAGAACCAGAGAAGAACGCGCCTGTATCCTATCGCTACAAACACCTTCTGTAGGCCTTTAGGTTTGGCGTTTGCGTTCGTTACCACACAGCAGCCAACACAGAAGTTCTACAATCAGTCCCCCAGGCTCCAAAACTCCGCTGACGCAGCCCTCTGCCGCATTCATTCGCAAGGTCGTTCTTTTCATCGGCCTCCGGCTCTCTGCTATTCTCTCTGAAACGCGAAATCACTTCTTGAGCTCAGTGTCTGTCGCTGGCAGCTACCGTGCTCAAGGCGACCGGTTTCCTGAGCGTCATCGTCATGAGAATGAAACCTTTGCATATTGAAACACCGCTTCTCGAATGGCACCCGCTGGCCATCAGCGCAAGGCGCCCTGTCTGGCTGAAGCTCGAAGCAATGCAGCCGCCAGGATCATTCAAGATCCGTGGGATTGGGTTGGCTTGCCAGGAATACGTTCGCCGCGGTGCCGAGCGGTTCATCTCGTCGTCCGGCGGGAATGCTGGGATCGCAGTCGCGTACGCTGGGCGCCGCCTTTCCGTGCCGGCGGTGGTCGTCGTTCCCGAGACGACCACTGAGAGGGCCATGGCACTGATACAGAAGGAGGGCGCCGAAGTGGTTGTCCACGGCTCTACCTGGCAGGAAGCAAATGAGCTCGCACTGTCGATGGTCAAGGAATCCGATGCGTTCCTGCACCCGTTCGATGACCCTCTCGTCTGGCGAGGGCATGCCAGCTTGGTTGATGAAGTCGTTCGATCGGGTGTGAGGTTTGATGCCGTCGTTCTCTCGGTAGGAGGCGGCGGCCTGCTGTGCGGAGTTGTGGAGGGGCTCCATCGAACCGGCCGGGGCGATATCCCGGTGATTGCCGTCGAGACGGAAGGAGCCGACTCCCTCGCTCAGTCGATTCGAGCAGGCCACCGAGTTGAACTGACCGAGATCACCAGCATTGCCACTTCTCTGGCCGCCAAGCGAGTCTGCGACCAGGCGTTCAGATGGTCCAAGGAGCATCCTGTTCACAGCATCGTGGTCTCAGATCGTGCCGCAGTATTCGCATGCCTAAGATTCCTCGCCGATCACCAGATGGTCGTGGAGCCCGCGTGCGGAGCATCTCTCGCAGCCGTGTATGACGCCACGCCGGAACTTGAGGAGTATGAGTCCCTCTTGGTCGTCGTCTGCGGTGGAGTCACCGCGACCGTCGAGCAGTTACGAGAATGGTCAGGTAAGTGTGCATGATCGCAGCTCCCGCAGCACAGCTCGTAGTCTCCAAGTCGATCAGCTTGACAACTCACCTTTCGCGAACCAGCCTACACGACGGTCAAGCCTGGGTGCCCAATGGAGAATGAGTTCCGCTGCTGTGTGCATGCTCTACCATGCCGCTGCGAAGACCTGAGTTCTACAATCCGTCTCCCAGGCTCCAAAACTCACGCTCTGGTCAGCATCCTTTCTACAGAACTTGCTCAGGTCATGCCTTAGAGCCTTTGGACTAAATTCGGAGCTGGACTGTCTTCTCGAGGCAGACAAAGCTCATAACGGAAGAACCCCCCTGTTACCACATGAAGCTTCTCCAACTCTATCCTGCACGAATACCACAAATTCCCCGCCCATTCTGGTGTCGTTACACTTTGGCTTCAAACAAGACTTCTTGAAACA
>CAZDDA010000599.1:0-1985 GCA_964504085.1 uncultured Thermotogae bacterium
GAAGAGCGACCAGGAGCGCATGGGCGGGAAGAAGGGGATGAAGGACCCGCGCTTCCTCATAGAGCATGCCGGCGATCCGGAGTACTCCCTGATCACCAGGTCGAGCGACGGCCAGATGCTCTTCCTGGCCAACATGCTCTCCAAAATGAAGAACTCGACCAAGCTGGGAAGCCGCATCGCCGAGGTCCACAACGGGTCCTCCCTGTTCACGGGGGACGCCGGCCAGGGCGAGAGCAACATCCGGCGCTGGATCATCGAGAACGACTGGCTTGAGGCCATCGTGGCCCTGCCACTCAACATGTTCTACAACACGGGCATCGCTACATATGTCTGGGTACTCACGAACCGAAAGCCCGATCACCGCAAGGGCAAGGTGCAGCTCATCGACGCCACCAAGTGGTTCAAGCCCCTGCGAAAGAACCTCGGCAAGAAGAACTGCGAGCTCGCCGAGGAGGACATCCAGCGGATCTGCGACACCTTCCTCGCCTTCGAGGAGACCGAGCAGTCCAAGATCTTCCCGAACGCCGCCTTCGGGTACTGGAAGGTGACGGTCGAGAGGCCACTTCGCCTGAAAGGGGCGGATTCCGACCGCGCCTACAAGCCCAAGGAGATCAAGGCGCTTCGTGAGACGACCGAGTGGGCGGATAACGCACCGCCAGTCATCCGGAAGATCCACAAGAAGGAGGTCCAGCCTGATCCTTTGCACGGCCTCTTCGAGGTCTCCATCGAGGGCAAGCCGGCGGTCGTCGAATACGAACCCGATTCCGAGCTGCGTGACACCGAGCAGGTGCCTCTTTTGGAGGAGGGAGGCATCGAGGCCTTCCTCCGGCGCGAAGTCCTTCCCCACGCGCCGGACGCCTGGTTCGACGAAACCAGCGTCAAGATCGGGTACGAGATCAGCTTCACCCGCTACTTCTACAAGCCCAAGCCCATGCGGACGCTGGAGGAGATCCGCGCCGACATCCTGGCGCTGGAGAATGAGACAAAGGGGTTGCTGGGAGAGATTCTTGGAGATGGTTTGCGATGAAAGCGACAGAGGCCAGGTTTCTCGAGTTCCTGAAGAAATCCCCAACGGAGTACACCCTTGCGGTTCATGGCCATCTTGCCGAAAACAGCCCGATGAGGCCGCTCTTCGATGTCTTTCGCAAAGAAGTTCTTGCTCTTGATCCATGCGTGAGCGAGGAGATCTTGAAACTCTACGTTGCATACAAAGCGGAAACGAACTTCGTAGACGTTATTCCACAGAAAAGCCGTTTGTGTCTTTCCTTGAACATTCCCTTCCATGATCTGCATGATCCGAAGGGAATCGCCAAGGACGTGAAGAATCGTGGTCGCTGGGGAAACGGTGATACGGAGGTGGGCCTCAACAAGCCGGAGGATCTTCCATACGTAATCGGCCTCGTGCGGCAAGCCATCGAGAGGCAAATGGGTGACCTGGAGGGCGAGCCATGATCGCCGACCTCAAGCCCTATTCCGCGATGAAGGACTCCGGTGTGGAGTGGCTGGGGCAGGTGCCGGAGCATTGGGAGGTTCTACCCAATCGCGCACTGTTTTCGGAAGTAAAGGATCAGAACTACCCAGATGAACCTATGCTCTCTGTCACAATTTCACGAGGAGTCATTCGTCAAACTGATCTTCTATCTGAGTCATCGAAAAAGGATTCTTCTAACCTCGATAAGTCAAAGTACAAATTCGTGCAAATTGGTGACATCGCTTATAACAAGATGAGGGCATGGCAAGGGGCCATTGGTGAATCAAAGAACAGTGGAATTATTAGTCCCGCTTATATTGTTCAACGGCCAAGGGAAGCAGTGTTTTCTTCATATATTCACTACCTCTTCAGGATACCCTCATTTGCAAAAGAGGCCGAAAGATGGTCTTACGGAATCACTTCAGATATGTGGAGTCTTCGGCCAGAGCATTTCAAACTTATTTATTCATGTAAACCTCCACTCCCCGAACAAACCGCCATCGTCCGCTTCCTC
>CAZDDA010000600.1:0-1983 GCA_964504085.1 uncultured Thermotogae bacterium
GCTACAGAAAAAACTCAATTTGCTTCACGTATTTTGTATAGCGACAGGTGCCATGGTCAGCTCGGGGCTTTTCATTCTGCCGGGAATTGCGCATGCCAGGGTGGGACCCGCTGTGGTCGTGTCATATCTTCTGGCGGGCATTCTTGCATTACCGGGGATGCTCAGCCTGGCAGAGATGACTACAGCCATGCCTAAAGCCGGCGGGGATTGCTTCGCGATCGTACGCAGTCTGGGGCCGGCGGTGGGGACGGTTGCAGGGTTTCTCAGCTGGTTCGCTCTGGCGATGAAAAGCGCCTTCGCGCTGATCGGAATCTCCACTTTCTCGGTTCTGTTGATCAATGTCAATCCGCACATTATTGCCGTTGTTTTCGCCCTCCTGTTCTTGGCCTTAAACCTGCTGGGTGTTCGGGAGGCGGGCAGGGTTCAGGTCATCTTTGTCCTTGGGTTACTGGCAATCATGGCACTCTACCTCGTATATGGTCTGCCTGCTGTAAAAATGCAGAATCTCGTACCCTTTGCACCCTTCGGAGTGGGGCCGGTTTTGGGTACCGCGGGGTTCGTGTTCGTGGCGTACACGGGACTGCTCAAGATAGCCAGTGTGGCCGAGGAGGTGAAAAAACCCGGAAAAACCATTCCGTTGGGAATGATCCTATCTCTGTCCGTAGTCAGTTTGCTATACACGCTTATGGTTCTGGTCACATCGGGGGTGCTACAGGATGAAACATTGAACAACACTCTCACCCCCATCTCCGACGGAGCCCTGGTGATAATGGGACCTTGGGGACAGATTGCTCTGAGCGTGGCCGCGGTTTTGGCCTTTCTCACTACCGCGAATGCGGGAATCATGACCTCCGCCCGCTCCCTGGTGCCCCTAAGCCGTGACAACTTGTTCCCGACGATCTTCGGGAGGGTCCATCGTCGCTTCGGAACACCCTGGAATGCGCTTCTGCTTACCGGAGCTCTGGTTCTGGCGTCGCTATTCTTGCGTCTCGGTATCCTTATCGAAGCGGCGTCGATGGTGATCATCCTGATGCAGATCCTTGCCAACATCTCCGTAATCATTCTGCGCGAGAGTCGATTGCAGAACTATCAGCCTCGATTTCGAGCCCCGTTGTATCCATGGCTCCAGATAGCCGGGATTATCGGGCTTGTGCTTCTGATCGTGGAAGCCGGTCTGGAATCAATGCTTATAAGCGGAATACTGATCGTCGTCGGATTCCTGGCCTACTGGTTCTACGGGCGTCTTCGCGGATATCGCGAGTATGCCCTGCTTCATCTCATCGAGTCGATTACAGCCAAAGAACTTACCTCCTATACGTTGGAAACCGAATTGAAGGAGATCATTCGGGAGAGGGATGGTCTGGAAAAGGACCGCTTCGACGAGACGGTCGAGCAATGTATAGTGTTGGATTTTGAACAAAAACTCGATCGAGAAGCTCTGTTTCATGAAGTAGCTGCAGTACTATCCAAGCCGTTGGAAATGTCCAGTCGCAAGCTGTTCGACCTTCTTGTGAAGCGGGAGAAGGATAGCTCGACGGTGATCAGCCCGGCCATTGCGATTCCACACGTGGTCGTACCGGGCAAGAAACGTTTTGCCATTCTACTAGCTCGAAGCAAGCAAGGATTCCATTTCTCCGAGTCAGCCCCGGACGTGAAGGCTGTTTTTGTTCTAGCCGGTACCAAAGATGAACGCAACTTCCACCTTGTCAGCTTGGCTGCAATTGCCCAGATCGTGCACGAAGATGGTTTCGAGCGCAAGTGGCTTGCAGCGAAAGGGGAGCAGTCTTTGCGCGATCTGGTGTTGTTGGGTAAACGGCGCCGCTGATTGCCGTGGCCGGCTACCTGTGCAACCGGCTCACGAGCCGGGGACGGGAGCGGGTCGTTCAGTCAGTTCCTCGATCACCATCAGAAGCAGTCTGGTCCGACCACGGCATATAACAATCTGTCCGACCGTTTCTCCAAGCATGGCCACTCCTATTCCGG
>CAZDDA010000601.1:0-1977 GCA_964504085.1 uncultured Thermotogae bacterium
GTCTCAAAGGCGATCCGTATACCACGATGGGCAAGGCGGCCAATACGATCCTGAATCAGAACCTCATGGAAGCGGTGTCAGCTTCGGGCTGCTGCACTTTCCCGTTGTTCTCGTTCTATCCCGGCATCCTGCTGAAGGACCGGGATAGGCTGCTATCGAGATTGTTCTGTTTGACAATGCCGTACTCTGGGGGCGCTATAAGCATGTTGAACAAAGCGCCTGCGTGGTTGGTTCCAATCCACCTACCGTCTCTCCCGCACACCAAAGCCCTGGCCGCGGCGACAGGCATGAAAATGAATGTGGGCGTGTTCAAGCAGATTGGGGAGCGTGGTTACACGCTCGAGCGCCTCTACAACATGAAGGCGGGCATCACCGCTAAGGACGATACATTGCCCAAACGTCTCACGGACGTACCGCAGGTCGAAGGGGACGAACGCACCAAAGTCCCGCTGGCGAAGCTGAAGAAGCGGTACTACAAGCTGCGCGGCTGGGATGCGAATGGCGCTCCGACCGAAGCCAAGAAGAAGAAGCTTGGGCTGACGTAGCTGGGCGAGGCTGCATAACCGCAGACGATCCGAGACGGGTTGATGGGAACTGACGAAACTGAAGGCGGCAAAGAGACATCCTTGACCGAGCTGGACCTACCCAGGCTCAGTCCTTCTCACCGAGGCCACACTTCTATTCTCCCCTTGCGCTCCCCCTTCCTCCGCACTACGATGGATCATGGTGATGCAACGGAAGCGAGGTGCCTCTGTAACGCTAACCATGCGAAGGCTCATCGTAGCTGGTTCTGTCGTCGCGGTGCTGCTGCTCGCCGACACTCTCGTCATCGCCGACTGGCTGTTCCGGCCTAATTCCTTCTGCGTTTGCTTGGTGGTTGCGTGCTACCAGCCCGCTTGTGACGAGGATCACGATCCGGTTCTTGGACCCTTATCTTCGACATAGACAGTTCGGTCACCCCCACGCACGGGAATCAAAAAGGCTCGGTCTACAACGGTCACTTCGAATGCACGTGCTATCACCTGCTGTTTTACTTCAGCCAGGACGGCGACCTCGAACGTCTTCTGCTCCGCAACGGCAACGTCCACAGTGCCGACGACTGGTGTTTGGTCCGGGAGCCGGCGTTGGCCCGGTATCGCGATGAACCCATCCGGAGGTTCTTCCGCGCCGATGCGTTGTTCGCGAACCCGCAGGTCTACGAGTTTCTGGAAGCCGAGGCCTTCTTGTGCACAATCCGCCTACCTGGCAGCGATCTCCTGTACGACCATATCCGCCACCTGCTGACCTGCCCTGTCGGTCGACCGCCGAAGAAGCCCATCGTTTGGTATCACAGCTTCTCGTATCAGGCGGGCAGCTGGGACAGACCGCGTTGGGTCGTGGCCAAGGTCGAGTGGCACCAAGAGGAGTTGGTTCCCGAGAGTTGGCTTCGTGGTCACGTACCTGAAGCGTTCGAGCCCTCAGGTTGTCAGATTCTACAAGCTGCGAGGCAAAGCCGAGCAGTGGATCAAGGAAGGCCGATGGTGGTCGTCGGCCAAAGTCCATCCGGGAAATCCCGGTTGAAAACGGAGGGCATTCGCTTATGGTATGTGGGCGCACGGCCGGGTGGCCAGAATGTGCATTCCGGGACGACATCGGCAGCTCTCAACAACGAACTAGCGATGGGGCGCTGACGCAACGCCCGTTGCATAGGAGGACTCGCACATGTCATGGACAAGAGGCGGGTTAGGATCTGGATTGGTGCTTGTGTGGGCAGCGAGCGGTTTCGTCATGGCCACCACATACGTTCCCACCGATCTGGGGGACTTGCCCGGTGGTGACGACGAGAGTCGTAGCTACGGCATCAATGCCAATGGTCAGGTTGTGGGATATGCGTACGTTGGTACGAATCAACGCGGGTTCTTGTGGTCGAACGGTGTAATGACTGACCTGGGCGACCTGTCCGGCCTAACCGCAGGGAGGGGTGAACCGATGGGCCGG
>CAZDDA010000602.1:0-1974 GCA_964504085.1 uncultured Thermotogae bacterium
GGTGAGGGCCCGCCGGAGAGAACGGGAGGCGGAGCGGCGGGTGCAGCTGGACCACAAGTATGTCGAACGTTTTGCCCTGCGCGTGCGCGAACTTTACCCTGCCTGTCCAACTGGACGGGAGAGGGCGATAGCCGAACATGCTTGTCGTAAATACAGCGGCCGGATCGGTCGCTCGGCATCAGGAAAGAGTCTTGATGAGGAGGCGATACGGCTGGCTGTTACAGCTCATGTTCGGCACTCCGAGACCCGGTACGACGAGCTTCTGGCCGTTGGGGAGCAGAGGCGAGAAGCCCGGGAACGGGTGGAGGAAGAGGTCCTGCAAGTATTAGCAAAATGGGAAGGCGATCCCCATTCGGGAGCTTGACTGCGTTGCCGGGTATTCCGGCATGAGGCTCGTGTCGCGGTCAATGCAGCCACGGTCGGGGACATCACGGGGCTGCTGATCTACTTCTCAACGGTGAAACTGCTGTTGAGGATCTAGCTGAACAGTGGCGCAGGCAACGATCGAAGCCAACGATCGAAGGTACGAAAATGAGAGATATTACCGTGTCATGAAGAACATCGACGAACCGCCGCCCCAATGCGTTTGCGTCAAAGAGAAATCCATGAAATACGGTATTCTTTGAATCCTAATCTTCCGCCCCCTGGGCGCCACCAGACCCATGACCTCCTGTCATGGGTCCGTGGCGCCCTCTTGTTGGCAGACCCTCGGGCACAGGACGTGCCCGAGGGATGCTCTCAAGGAGCCTTGACGGTAAAAGCCAAGCGCATCGAAGGTTCCGTGGCCCCATGGGAGAGCCTTGATCGAAAAGGGGAGGCACACATCCGGATCCGGAAAGGTTGGCTTGTTCTGTAATTGAAGACTCCGACTTGTCCGACAGTCTTAATAGAAACATGAAAAAGAAACTCTTTACTTTTTTCGAAACCCTTCGTGAAACCTACTGGTTTCTTCCCACCATCATGACGATCCTGGCCATCTGCCTGTCTTTTCTCATGGTATGGTTGGACAGAAGGGTAGGCGGGAGACTACTGGAGACGATTTGGTTCTATGTTGGCGGAGCGGAAGCAGCTCGCACCCTATTGTCCACCGTGGCCGGATCGATGATCACCATCGCCGGTGTGACTTTCTCAGTCACGATAGTAGCGCTGTCCCTGGCCTCTTCACAACTCGGTCCCCGGCTTCTGAACAACTTCTTGCGGGACACGGGCAATCAGGTTGTGCTGGGTACCTTCGTCTCCACCTTCATCTACTGTCTGCTCGTACTGCGGGCCGTGCGCAGCATCGACTCTCAACTCTTCGTTCCGCACATTTCGGTTACCGTAGGCATCGGTTTGGCTCTCGCCGGTGTCGGAGTGCTCATCTACTTCTTTCACCATGTCTCCTCCTCGATTCATGCAGAAAAAGTGGTGGTCTCCGTTGGACGCGATTTACAAGGGGCTATAGGAAAACTCCTGTCCAAGACAGTGGAAAGCAGCTTTCTGGAACGACGCTTGAGAAACGAAGAGGACATCCCGAAGGAGCTGGATAAGCAGGTACAGCCTATGCCGGACTCCCGCAGTGGATACCTGCAGGCCGTGGATTACAAGAGCCTGCTGCGTATCGCTGAAGAGAACGATCTATTGCTTAGCATCAGCTACCGGCTGGGTGATTTCATCCCCCCAGACAGAGGGATTGTGTCGGCGTGGCCCGGGCGTCCGGTCGAGGAGCAACTGGCCGATCAAATAGGCAACGCGTTTGTGATCGGGGCGCATCTGCAGTGGAGCCAGAACGTAGAATACGCCGTGAATCAGTTGGTGGCCATTGCCGTGCGAGCGCTGTCTACTGGTATCAATGATCCCTTTCTGGCAATAGCTTGTGTCGATCAGCTGGGCGCCGCTCTCGTTCACATTGCCGAACAGGGCATTCCCTCAGGGTACTGCTACGGTGAGACTGAAAAGCTGCGGCTGACTACCCGTTCAATCACTTTTCAAACC
>CAZDDA010000603.1:0-1973 GCA_964504085.1 uncultured Thermotogae bacterium
AGGTCACGGGCTGATTGCAGCGTGTTGGCAAGATTCGTGGACGCCCGATTCAAAGGGCCCAGAGCCTCGAGAACCTCCAGCAGGTCAGCGGCGGACCGCGCAGCTTCTTCCGCATCGTCCAATCTCTCGTAAAGCTCCGCATAGTTCTTGAGCAGGCGCTTGAGCTTTTCCTCCCCGTTCTCCTGACCGTTCCACATCAACGATCCATCCGGCTTGCGCAGGAACACCCAAGCGTCACGTTGGTGGGTCTCGGGATCGGGTGGAGTGTGCAGGATGATGAGCAGGTGATCTTCTTCGAAGATCGTTCTCTGCCGACCGTAGGTTTTCTCGCCGAGCCTGGCTTCGATAGTGGCCGGTAGCTGCCATGTGAATGTCTTGCGTCGCATGGGAGATCCTTCCGTCAGTTGTCCCAGGACAGAATACGACCCACGAGCCTATCCTGCCCCGTGGGTCGAAAATGTCAAGGGTGATCGGATGCGACAATCCTTACCCCGATTCCGCCCTTCTCTGTAGCTCGCGCTGTACGATCTCCAATTCCGACTCGGCAAGGCGCAGTTGACCTTCTATGTCTGCGTTGAACATCCGCACGCGTCTTGTGCGGGACGGAGTGACCAGCCCCGCCTCTTCCAAATCTCTGAACCGCTCCAGCTCACTCCCGTAGAGTTCTCGCTGCCGATTGAGGAGCGTAATCCGGTTCTGTATGTCGAGTTCAAGAACCTTCAACTCAGCCTCAACCGCAGTGATCTCACCGTCAACGTAGGCTTGACGCATTTCGAGTTGTTTAGCCAGACGGTCCAGCTCCAGTTCGGCTTCTCTTGCCGCCAGGTTCCACCCCTGCAAGTCTGCGTCATCGGCAACCCCAGCCTCACCGCGCGAGCGGGCTCTTTCGGCCTGACGCTGAATGGTCCTGAAGTTTACTCGTGCGACTCGCATCTGGATCTCGAGTCTCTCTCTGACGAAGTCTCGATCACCCACCAGCGGTGAAGACAGTTCTCCCAACGGCTCTCGACCGGACTCGCGAATCTCTTCGAGCCTCAGCTCCATGATGTCTACCAACGATTGTGCCTGGGCAATCTGTTGCTCTTCCTGCATTAGTTCATCGGTTTGGCGCAGGCCTTGCTCGACTTCTTCGCGTGTTTCTTCCAAGGCTTCGCGTTGCATCTCGACACGCTGCCGGGCTATCTCCAGTTGCACTTCATGACGCACCTCGAGTAGTTCTCTGCGCCACGATTCCTGAATCTGTTGCGATGCCTCCATTGCTCCCGCGCCGAGTCCTACAGACAAGAGCATGAGGGCCGCGATCTTGAGGATACGAATGCTGACCCGATCGGGCCCGCCGCGTCGGTTCAACCTTCGGAGCTCGCCCGCGAGCTGCCATTCCAACTTGTCGACAAATTGCGGATCGGGTTCGTGTTTAGCCGGCATTTTCTCTTTCCTCCTCAACATGCTCGACAACACGTAGGGGTCCAGCCGGCGCATCCGTACCGGCTTCCGCCAGTCGCGTGCCTGGTCGAACAAAAGGTTCGAGCACCGCCCTCAGGTTCTCTCGTGCTCTCCGTAGACGGCCCTCCACGGCGCGCTCGGAAAGCCCGCGCTGCAGGGCCATGTCCCGTATGGTCTTGCCTTCGAAATGGAATTCCTCAATCAGGTTGGCCTGTTGTCTCTTGAGCTTGGACAATCCCCAGTTGACGAGTGCCGCGGCGGAAATGCCCTCGGCGACGACCTGACTATCGGCGATTTCGAGTTGTGTGTGATCAACCACATACGGCCGTTTACGCCGGAAGTGGCTCACCAGGAGATTCCTCGCCACCCGCACGAGCCAGGCGCCCGGTTGGTTGGGGATTCCTTTGCTCCGCCACGAGTTCACGGCTCGTAACCAGGTCTCCTGGACTATGTCCTCAGCCAGCGATCGCTCCGCCCCAACTCTGCGTGACACATATCCATAAAGCATGTTCGTATGCCTTTTGTAGAGA
>CAZDDA010000604.1:0-1972 GCA_964504085.1 uncultured Thermotogae bacterium
TTCCATCCTGTGAAGCATATCACGACTGGCGAGGGGGGGATGGTCGTCACCGAAGATGCGGAACTGGCGCACAAGCTGCGTCTTTTTCGATCGCACGGGGTCGATCGCAACACGGAGGTTCGGGAGCGCATGGGGGCTTGGGTCTACCAGATGCAGGCCCTGGGCTACAATTACCGCCTAACAGATCTCGCATCTGCCCTGGGACTGTCCCAGATGAAGAAGTTGGATGACAATCTGGCCCGCCGCCACGAAATCGCCCGGCGGTACGACGCGGCCTTTGCAGAGTTGCCCGAGGTGGATGTTCAGGGGGAAGTTCCTTCGACGAGATCGGCCCGACATCTCTACGTCATCCTGCTTCGCCTTGAGCGCCTGCGCGTTGGCCGCAGGGAGGTCTTCGATGCACTGCGAGCCGAGAACATCGGGGTCAACGTCCACTACATCCCCGTGCACCTCCATCCCTACTATCGAACCCGCTTCGGCTATCAAGGAGGGGAGTATCCTGTGGCTGAAGGGATCTACGAGCGGTTGCTCACGCTGCCGCTCTTCCCATCCATGACCGACGAAGACGCGGAGACCGTCATCCAGGGAGTACGCAAAGTCTGTGAGAGCTACAGTCGGGAGTGAGCATCCAATGGACCACGCTAAGCAACCCGAGCTAGCCGATGGGATCCGACAGATGCGGGTGATGGTGGTTGGTGGGGGCTCGATCGGGGCCCGTCACATGAGGAATCTGACAGGATTGGGTCTAGAACGGCTGGCGCTGGTGGAGCCAGAGTCCAAGCGGCGGCAAGCACTCTGTCGCGAAGCGGGGGCCGTTGGCTTCGCGGACCTGTCCGAAAGCTGTAACTGGCATCCCGACCTTGCCATCATTGCGTCTCCCACGCATCTACATGCCGAGCAAGCATTGACCATGGCGCGCCGCAACTCACACCTGTTCATTGAAAAACCCCTATCCCACTCGTTCGAGCATCTCGAAGAACTGCAAGAGGAAATCGAGCGGAGAAACCTCATCTCACTGGTCGCATGCAACATGCGATTTCATCCCGGCTTAATGGAGGTCAAGAGGCTGCTTGGCGAAGGAGAGATTGGCAACATCACAGCAGCTCGAATTCAGGTGGGACAGTACCTGCCGGACTGGCACCCTTGGGAAGACTACCGCCAAGGCTACAGTGCTTCCCAGAGGCTGGGAGGCGGGGTCATTCTGGACGCAATCCACGAGCTAGACTACACACGGTGGCTGCTGGGCGAGGTTGAGGCTGTTGCATGTTTCTCAGGGAAGCGTAGCGATCTAGATATTGATACGGAGGACACAGCAGGGATCCTGCTGCGGTTCTCAGGGGGGGCAATCGGGGAAGTTCATCTGGACTATGTACAGCGCGATGCTAGACGAACGTGCCATGTCATTGGAGATCAGGGCTCGATCTACTGGGATATTGCTGAAACAGCGGTGCGCTACTACTTGGCTCAGGAAGGCGACTGGCGATCATATGAGATTCCAGGCAGCTGGGAGTTGAACGACATGTATGTCTATGAGATGGATCACCTGTTGAAATGTCTAGCTGGAGAAGAGCATTCCGTTCAGGATGTGTTCGAAGCACGACGTGTTCTGGAGATCGCCCTGGCGGCCAGAGAATCAGCCAGGAACAGCACCATTGTCCGCCTCCAAGACCCATGACGAATCAGAGAGCAGGAAGCGATGGCCGAGCTCGGCAAGAGAAGGGAACGGAGTCCTTGAGAAGAGCAAGCATGCTACCGAATGACCCTGGAGACAGAATCTTTCACTCGATAACGATACTGCGAGGGGTGCTGGCGTTCGCGATTATCTGGCACCATCTGCAGGCTGTGGCGGTGAACGTTCTCGGAACGGATGTGTTCTTCCTAGTATCATTTCCAGGCCGCATCGTGGTCATGCTGTTCTACATTGTCTCGGGGTTTGGCATATATCTCAGCTACCAAAGAGGGAGATACGGAT
>CAZDDA010000605.1:0-1970 GCA_964504085.1 uncultured Thermotogae bacterium
AGTGAAGCCATGCAACGGCATTTTCAAGCGGAGAAAGGATTTTGGCGATGGCGTGCTTCTTGCCAACGTTAAGAACCTATACGGTGACCAAATCATTCACCCGAGTGAGCTTGAGCGCGTTCGCGCGACACCCAAGGAGATCGAGAAATATCACCTTGAGCCCGGCGACGTCCTGGTTAATCGCTCATCTCTCAAGCGAGAAGGAACGGGTCGCTCCTGTGTCTTTGAGGGCTACAGTGAACCCGTAGTATTTGAGTGCCATATCATGAAGGTGCATTTTGACCCGGAGAAACTGCATCCCCATCTCTTTGCCGCCTTTATGAATAGCCCGCTGGGATTGTCAAGAATTCTGATGCTGGCAAAGACGGCTACTATGACCACCTGGAACCAAACCGACCTCCAGTCGGTGATGGTTCCCACGCCTCCACTGGAATTGCAGGAAGGCCTTGTTGAGGACCTTGCGAAATTAAGGGCGGTGGTGGATGAACTGCGCGTTGAGCTTGGAAACGGCGACTTGAATTACATGCGAGAGTCCATCCTCCGCAAAGCCTTTGCAGGAGAACTTTGATGCTGCCGGACAACATCAACATGAAGGTGAGCATTCCCACCGATGATGAGGGCTACCTGGACCGGGAATGCCCGAATGAGGTGTGTCTTGCAGCATTCAAGGTCTTGGCTGACGATTGGAGAGACAAAGTCCGTGACGAAGAAGTATTCTGCCCCGTCTGCGGGCACACCGCCACGTCCGATCACTGGCTGACTCAGGCTCAGCTCGAACACTGCAAGAGCCATCTCATGGCCAAAGTTATGCCGATGATTCATGGCGAGATGAAGCGCATGACGCGGGACTTCAATCGCAAGATGCCCAAGGGCGGCCTCTTCACCATGTCCATGACATACAAGCCGTCACGCCCGGTGGCCATTGTGCCTCTGAATGCTGCGGAGCTAATGCAGCAGCGATACACCTGCGAGTCGTGCGGTTGTCGCTACGCAGCCATTGGAGCGGCATTCTTCTGCCCGTCCTGTGGCCACAACTCGGCGCGAGTATCTTTCGCAGAAACGCTCGCGACAATTCGGAAACTGCCCGAAGTGCGCAAGGCCCTGGAAGCAGGGCTCGACCGCGATCCTGCGGCGAACGCTTACCGGCTGATACTCGAAGAGAACATGGGCAAGTTGGTGGCTGCATTCCAGCGATTTGCCGAAGCAGTCTTCGGGACGTTGCCGAATGCTGGCGATTTCAGTCCGCGACGGAATCTTTTCCAAAACCTGCCGGAGGCAAGCGAATTGTGGGAGCAGGCCATTGGTGCCCGCTATGAGTCCATGCTTGAACCCCAAGAGTGGACCCAGGTTCAACGGTATTTCCAGCAGCGTCACATCCTGTCTCACAAGGATGGCATTGTTGACAAGAACTACCTGGAAAAGACGGGCGACCGGCAATACCAGCCCGGACAGCGCCTTGTTGTGAAGGAGTCGGACGTCATGCGTTTCACCGATCTGATTGAGAAACTCGCCTCCGCGCTGGAAAGCGCTTGCGCGAAGGTTGCTCAAAGCGAAAGGACTAACGATTAACGTGGCTGAAGGCGTTTCACAAACCCATCTATGGTCAGTACTCGACCAACTGCGATCTGAGTTGCCCGCTCAGGAGATGGGCGTGGCGCTGGCGGCGTTGCTCTATCTACGGTGGGCTGACTTCCAGGAAGCCGAACAAGAGGCCATCGCTGCTTTCGACGATCTTGATTACGGTTATGTTCTGCCTGCTCCCATGCACTGGCGTTCGTGGCATGCCTTACCGGCGAATGAACTGCAGGAGTTCTTTGCGAAGCGTCTGCCGGATGCCCTCGGAGGGCTTGGCACTTCCCAGGGCAATCCACTGTCTGTTCATCTTCACCGAATCGTCCACGCGGTGACGAACCTGGCACGTCTGTCGGTTCAGTCTCTGGACGCACTTGTCCATTGGCTGGCAGATCAGC
>CAZDDA010000606.1:0-1969 GCA_964504085.1 uncultured Thermotogae bacterium
TGATTGCTCAAAAGGCTTGACTGGGCTTGTGGTGCCGGCGAGCTGGCAAGCGGGCTGGGTTCTGCGAAATCCAGCGTCAGTTGTCGCCTTTTTCTTATCCTTCTGGCTACAATTGCCAAAGACCTTGCGGGTTATGCCAACCGTTGGGCGGTATCATGCGCTGTTGGGTAAGAGCTGGCAAAAAGTGGTATAATTAGTGCATCAACTAGCATTCTGGGGAGGCCATTGATGGAAATCCACGAATTGATTGTCGAAATGAAATTGCTAGAGCGTCGTTTGACGCTTTATGAGGAGAAATACGGTGTTCTCAGTGAAGACTTCTATGCCGCACTAATGGCGGGCGAACTGGAGCAGTATGATGCTTTCGATGAAACGCGCGCCGACTTCAGTCGTTGGAAGGGTATCTACGAGACCTGGTTGCGGCGCAAAGAAGCCTATACAGTCAAAGTGCACCAACGCGGACTGGTCGAATCGCTACGGTTTCAACCGATCTGATGACTTTCCCCATCCGCACGATCCAGAATTGGCCTCTACATTTCCTCACCATAAACATGTATCTCCAAACATCAAGCATCACCGCATCCCTGCACCGAAGATGAGTTTTACGCAGCCTAATTTACCCGCGCTCATTCGCGAGATTGAGGGACTCACCGAGGCTTAAGCACCTCAAAGCACTAGTTTCATCATAAGACCACGCGACACAGCATACAGCCGACGCGGCTTAGCAGCCGCGTGTTGTATCGGGGTTCGATTCAGCTTCTAGCCGTGGTTTGTGGGGTTCTCCGGATACGCCGCCGCGCGGCCGATGCTCACCGTTAGCCGCCCGCGCAACGGCCCCACAGAATTCTATCTAGCTTTGCCATGAGTAACTTCGGAGAAGGTCTTCTTAGGGGATTCAGTGAGGTGGTAGCTGAGATACAGCAGTTGCTATCCAGCTACAATCGCCCCATAGTGGTAGCCATAGATGGTGGAAGCGGGGCTGGCAAGTCCACTTTGGCCTTTTTGATCCACAGCGAATTGGACACCGCGTTGATTCCCCTCGATGATTTCTTCTCTGCGGATATCCCTGACTACCAATGGAGTGAGTTCACGGTCGAGGAAAAGCTGAGGTATGTCTTCGATTGGGATCGGCTGCGTCATCGAGTCATTGAACCCCTCCTTCGCGGAAAGCCCGCCACGTGGCGGGCATTCGACTTCGAATCGGGACTGCGCGTGGACGGGACCTACGGAATGCAGGATGAACTGAAGCAGCGAGAGCCCGCAGATGTGATCTTGGTTGAGGGTGCGTATTCAGCGGGTCCGGAGCTTGCCGATTTGGTGGATCTGGCTATCCTGGTGGAAGTGCCTGTTGAGGAACGCCATGCACGTTTAGAAGCTCGCGAGGAGAGAGAGTTTCTAAGGCAATGGCATCGAATATGGGATGAGGTTGAAAGCCACTACTTCGCCGAGGTAAGGCCCAAGGGCTCGTTTGATGTTGTTGTGAGCCCGGAGTAGCGGGCGGCCAACAATCCCCGAAGAGATTGAATGAACACCCAAGACACGATTGTTCAGGATACAGCAGTGCAGCAGGTTCGCGCTGTCATCGAAAGCCTGGATCGGGAAGGGACGACCCCGATATATGCCGGTGATGCGAAAGCTGATTTTCGTACGGTGACGATCACCACCAGAGAAGGTGAGGCTCTTCGAAAATGGGTGCTAAACGAAAAGGCCACACATACCATTGAAATTGGCCTTGCTTTTGGATTTTCTGCCTTGCACATCTGTGAGGGTTTGCTCTTGAATGGAAATTCCGATCCGAGGCACGTCACGCTTGACCCTTGGCAGTCATCAGGATATGCCAATCGTGGCCTTGAAATCCTTGAAGAAGCCGGAGTCAAGCCTCTTGTAGAGTTCCACAGTGAGAAATCACAGCTAGCCCTTCCCCAGTTTCTCAAGGAAGGCCGGCAGTTCGATCTTGCCTTTGTTGACG
>CAZDDA010000607.1:0-1968 GCA_964504085.1 uncultured Thermotogae bacterium
TCATCGCGCTCAGGATGCGTACAGACTGTGCATTTTGGCATGCGTCCCTCCCGGTCCGGTGTGGTTCGCTAATCCAACAACAGCGAAGAGACTCATACAGGCATCCGGCGACTCCGGCCGATCGACGGCGAATGGTTGTACTCTCTTCGCCTTGGAACTAGGATACTGGGCGAGAGGAGGACGCGATGTCGGACACGTTCAGCATCTACTTCCCTAAGGGCAAGCGTCATCTCAGGGATGCTCTTGAGAAGCTTGCCAAGAGGAAGGACCGCAGCATCAACTACATCGTCCTCAAGGCGATCGACAAGTACCTGGCAGAGGAGAAGCAGTAGCGAGGCATCTTCGGCAGTAGGGCTCCGCGCTGAAGACACCGGCTTCGCTGAGCACAGCAAGGAGGTGGCAATGACCAAGAGACTGCTGGTGCTCCTTGTCTTGGGAAGTGGCTTGCTCCTGACGGCAGCTCAGTGTCCCTTCGGCGGCGGCGATCAAGAAGGGGCCCCGACCACTCCGAATACGCCGCCAGTGGCAAGCTTCACGAGGACGCCAAGCTCAGGTGAGTCACCACTGGAGGTTGACTTCGATGCTTCAGGCTCGGCCGACCCTGACGGGTGGATCATTGGCTACGCTTGGAGCTTCGGAGATGGGCTCTCCGGATCCGGGGAGACAATCACTCACACGTACACCACGAACGACACCACGACGTTCACGGCAACTCTGACGGTCACCGACGACGACGGCGCGAATGACTCCTCGAGCCGCTCGGTCACAGTGACGGCGTCTGTCGCTGACCCCTCTCCGCCGCCGTCGGCGCCATGCAACTGCACCGGACCGGATCTTGACTGCGCGGACTTCGCGACGCATGCGGCGGCTCAGGCGTGCTTCGAGTACTGCAGTGACAGGGGATACGGTGACGTGTTCAGGCTAGACGGAGACAATGACGGAGTCGCATGCGAGTCGCTGCCCTAGGGCCATTGGCGCTTGGCCTGGACAGACTCCTAGAGCGCGCGTGAAGGAGGGCGTGGGACAACAACAATGAAGCGATGTAGCGCAGTTGCCGCGATTTCATTGGTCGTCTTGGTCCTGTCTGTCGCTTGCACGAAGAACACGACCCCCCCTGAGTACGTTGCGGATGTTGTGGCATACGCCGAAGGGTATCAGGCGTTTGTGTGTTACTTCGTCTTGGCAGACTCCTCGGGGCGTGAGACGGCCTCACCCGGCAGAGCAAGCCTCAAGGTCTTCGAAGAAGGGTGGAGCTGGGACGAGGACGAGACGTCCGAACTCCTCTTCGAGACGTCCTTCCTCGTTTCGGAGAGGGACTTCCAAACCGCGACAGTCGGGCAAGGCCCATTTCAGCGGAAACGGCTCCTGTGTCCGCTCGGGCGAATCCAGTACAGCCGATTCCGCCGGCTTCCCGCCGAGATGTCGGGTACAGTGGAAATCCGCTTCAAGGTCGGTGGGCGAGAACTAGTGGGCAAGACAAGCATCTTCTTCGACGTCGAGTGAAGAGCACGGCGAGGTCGAGGCCATGAGTGGAGTGCCTCCGATTCGTGGTGCGCCTTCCGGTGGAGCAGGGCGGGCAGGGCGAGACTAGCGCGCTAGGTCTCTGTGGCGGCGACTGGAACACGCAGGGCAATAGCACGACACGTGATCTCGGGTGTAATGGAACAGCCCATGCATCTCGCCTGTGGCTTTGTCCTGATCAAATTTGGGAAGCAACTTATCGAACTGCCGCGCGTACCCTGCTTCGTATCGCCCTTTGACGGCATTCGCGCAGAAGTCTGCGGCTTGGAGAAGCCTTGAGTTCCTGGCGCGCGTGAACAGTGGGATCTCCACTTGGTTGAACAGCTCTCCCCATCGTGTTCCCGATCTTAGGAGCTCATTCGCCAGCGTCTCAATCCTCTGTCGGTAGCTTGAGTCTGCGATGATGACGATTCCCTTCTGCCGTTCGCCTGTCTCGTGATAGGTGCG
>CAZDDA010000608.1:0-1968 GCA_964504085.1 uncultured Thermotogae bacterium
TAAGCAGCGGCACGAGCAGCTGTTTGCCTACCGGCAGTTTCATGAGAAACTGTCCCAGCGGAGCGTTGAGGAACTTCTTGCTGATAAAGGCGGCAAGAATGTCGTTGCGCAAGCTCTGGTCAAAGGCAAGCAGGAACATGCTGAGCGCCCCGACGAGGCCGATTCCCAAGGCTTGCAGGACGACCTGCCAAGTGCTGGCGGCCGCGTACGCTTCCGTGTGTTTGTTTCCGTACCAGACGGCGTAGCCGACCAGGGCGACAGGCAGGATTGACCGGAAGGCCGGCCAGAAAATCTGGACAATGAATTGTCCCAGGGTGACGCCGACCGCGCGGGCTGCCGCGACGGGCATCAGACAGCCACCGGTGACAATCTGACCGATTAACAATCCCCAGGCCATGCCGACTGGCCGCCGCCAAATAAGAAGTAGGGTGATGCCGACCGACATCGAAATCGTGATGTCGATGATGCCGACCATGCCGAGGTATTTGACGCGATGGGTTCCCATCAAGATGCTGCGAGATCCCATGCCGATCATTCGTAAGATATAGGCGGGAACCAGAACGCAGAGGATTGGATAACTCTGCAGAGCAAAACTTGCGGCATTACCGAGACCACCCGATTGCTTAAGGTCGCTGGGCATCCAATGCTCCAGCAACGGGGTACCGACAGACACCAGCACGATGCCCATGATGCATCCCATGGCGAGCAACGTCTTGGTGCCCAACGTAAAGGCCCGACGCAAAATCTTCTCCCGCCCCAGCGTATTGAGTTGACTGGCGACAGGCATCAGGGGCCCCGCCACGCCGGTTGCCAAGCGGGCACCATACTCGGCCAGCTGCCCAGCAATCGAAAAGAAGGGAACCAGCGTGACGCCCAGGATCTTACCGACGAGCAGATTGCTCAGCGGCATCGAACCCTGGCGAGCCATAACCGAGATCGCGCTGAGGCCGCCGAAGTGGACCAGCTGCTTGAGCATCGGCTTGTCGAAATTCTTCGGGTTCAGCGAAATCTGAGGCAGGATCCTGCGGGCCATAATGTAGCGATAGAGTTGATTCACGCATGCCACGAAGACGACGATGATCGCCATCGCGAACAGGCCCTCGCCGGAGAGCAACGCCGTGACCATCAGCGCCGCCTGGAGAACCTGGGTCGAGAGATTGCCCAGATTGGAAAGGTCAAATCGTTTGTGGGCAACGAGGACGGCGTCGAAGATCTGCCCCAATAGATTGATGGCTACCGCGGCTGCGCTGAGCATCACAACCCAGCGAATGGTCGTGGGATCTTGCTGAGCCGTATCAAAGAAATGCGGAAAACGCCAAGCGATGACGCTGGCCACGCACATCAGGACGCACGAAAAAACAAGATACGTGCCGATCGTGGTAACAATCACATGATTGATAGAGTCGTAGTCTTCTTCCGCTTCGTACTGCGAGATGAATTTGACCGTGGCTCCGCGTAGCCCAAAGTCGGCTAGTACATACCAGGCCGTGAACGACATGACGATCGTCCAGATACCGTACCCATCCATGTCCAGTTCACGAACGAGGATGGGAGTCGTGACGAATACGATCGCAATCTGGCACACGAATGTGAACCAGTTGAAGATTACCCCGCGAATGGCTAGCCGTTTTGTCGTCAACGGACGTCAATTCCTTTTTTGATCAACCACGACAGGATCAACATCGCAAGCGGGACGAAGTTGAGTACGCCGCGGGGTGGGAACACTCGAATATTCGACTGCTTTCCCCATTGCCGCGGAGATACAGTGCCGAGAGAAACCGCCAGATTACTCGTTCGGAAGGTCGGCGGAAAATGTTCCTGAGCGTGTCGAATCGACCGTTCAGGGTACGATCTCGGGGGTCCCCAATGCCAACCACGTGGGAATCCCCCATGATGCTTTTCGCTTCTTGGATTGTCAATGATGAGTTGATCTTAATTCGTTGCCGATATTTGACCCGATATACAGGG
>CAZDDA010000609.1:0-1962 GCA_964504085.1 uncultured Thermotogae bacterium
GGAAAGAAAGTTCTTGGGAAACGATCGGAGAGGCAACAGCAACCCACAACGTTCCTTGTGAAAACCGCTCAGCCCGGCTGACTTGCGCAATTTGGTGTCCAACAGCCGTATTCCAGAAGAGAAGGACACGCTGAGTTTGATACTCATCTTCGAGGTTGTACTTGCCTAGTACTTCACTAACCCAGTTCATAATACCTACTTGTAGGAGTAGTAGCTTGGTTATGCACTTGTGGAAAACAAGCGTTTTTCGTAGTGGACCGTGCCTTTATCCTGTGGATAATCCTGTGGAGAAACTGTTTAAACGTGTAGATACCCGTGGGTAAGCGCAGGGGAGAGATTTGCTCCCGTTTTCGCACACGACTTTTCCACAGCCAAGTGCTCTTTTTCACCACTTTTGAGTCCCTTTTCCACAGGGTTTTCCACAGATCAGCACGAAAGGGGTCTTTCTTGAAAATAGCATAAAAACAGCTTTTCCTCTCCTAGCTGGCTATGAACCGGGCGTTCAGGCCTTCCTGTATCTCCTTGATCTCAGCGTGCAGGAGCGGTGTTTCTTCGATGAGGGTCTTGATTTTCAAGTACGAATGCATGATTGTCGTGTGATCACGGTTCCCAAACTGTTTTCCAATAGCGGGGAAGGATTGATTTGTCATCTCACGGGCGAGATAAATGGCGATGTGGCGAGGCTGGGTGATCTCCTTTTTACGGCTGGATCCTTCCAAGTCGTGGTGTTTCAGATGGTACAGAGAGGCAACCTCTTCTTTGATGTGGGCGATCTTCAACCGCTCTCGCTTTCCTTCTTCGGGAAGCATCGCCTCCAGATTCTTGGGAGTGAGTTCTTCACCCTGCAACTCGGCATAGGCGATCGCTTTTACGAGTGCCCCTTCAAGTGCTCGTACGTTGGATGAGATGCGACTGGCGATCAGTTCTAGGATGTCATCATTCACCTGGAGACCGCGGTGGCTCGCTTTCTCACGCAGGATGGCGATCCGTGTTTCCAGGTCCGGGGCTTGGATGTCGGCGACAAGTCCCCAGCGAAAGCGAGAGACGAGCCGTTCCTGCAACCCGGCGAGGTGCTCAGGGGGACGGTCGCTTGATAGAACGATCTGCTTCTCATTTCCGTAGAGTTCATTAAACGTGTGGAACAGTTCCTCCTGTGTTGCTTCTTTCCCTTCCAAGAAGTGGACGTCATCAATCAACAGCAAATCGATGCGACGGTACTTCTCCCGGAAGGAGGGAGTCGTGTTATTGCGGATTGCACTGATTAACTCGATGGCAAACCGCTCTGAGGTGGTGTAAACGACCGTCCTGGGACGGCCGGAAGAGATGACGAAGTTGCCGATCGCCTGCAGCAAATGGGTCTTTCCCAGGCCGACGTTTCCGTAAATAAATAGAGGGTTGTATGCCTTTCCGGGAGCCTCGGCAACTGCCATTGACGCGGCGTATGCGAGATGGTTGCTTCCACCCCGCACGAACTGAGCGAACGTGTAATCTGAGTTGAGCGGGAGGCTATTCCGTGACTGCAACGGCATAACTTCCGCGGGTGCTGTTTGGGGAGGATCGAGAGCAGTTGGCATGGTATTGCTGACAGTCAGGGCAATTTGGATCTCTTGACCACACACTGCGGAGGCAAGTTGCTCCACCAGGGCACGATAACGGCGTTCAATCCCCCCTTTGGTGAAGTTGTCGGGGACGCTGATCATCAGCGAACGGTCTTTCAATTCCAGTAGATATGCTTGCCCAAACCAGGTTTCGTAGCTTGCGGATGGAATCTTCTTTTTGAGTTCTGCAAGGATTTTGTTCCAGTTTGTTTCGGGATCGTCGGTCATCGGTTTCCCCTCATTGCGTAAACCAGGATAGCGGATGAAGACGCTTTCGGTCAACAGATAACATGGTGCCGAGGCCCAGACTCGAACTGGGGACACCGGCCTTTTCAGGGCCGTGCTCTACCACCTGAGCTACCTC
>CAZDDA010000610.1:0-1961 GCA_964504085.1 uncultured Thermotogae bacterium
CAAGCGGAACATAGCACGCCCTCCCCTTGGCAATGAATCGATTGAACGCCTCGCGGATTGAAGCGACCACTCCCTTTTCGACGAGAAGCTGGGCCAGGTGGGGACGTCCGATGCTCCCCGCAGCCATTCTACTGACCTCGTCTGTGGTGATGTCAACGCCCACACGCTTGTGGCACAACTCGACCATCTTTGCCATCCGCTCAACACGCGACCGCTGCATGAACGCAAAGAGCTCCTGCAGCGCGGGCAACTCAGGCGCGACGAAGTAGCCGAGAAGCTCACCGGGGACACCGTCAAACAGTGCCTTGATCTCCGTGCCGGTAATCACCTCGATCCCATCAATCTGCGTTACACGACCAGTGAGTTCAGTGGCGATGGTGTCGTGATCGGTTATGGCAATTGTGGAGAAACCCAGCTTCTCGGCGCGACCCGCCAGCCCAAAGATGTCTTGGGTTCCATCAGAGGCAGTGGTGTGCAAATGAAGATCGGCGTAGCATTCACTCATTGCACCCCACCCCCAAACCATTCTCTTGTATCACCGGTGCTCCGATCGATTCCCTGAAACGGCAAGACCGGGAGGAGACTACACGTGAGCGCCGGAATCGCCGGATTGAGCTTTCGCCTCACTGGTTGCTCTCTCTTCATCATCAGAATGGATCCCCTCTCCGGGCGCGAGTGTTGCCTTCCAGATGCGATCCAGAATCCCGTTGACAAACAGTTGCGCATTCTCTGTCCCGTATTTTTTGCACAACTCGACCGCCTCGTCGATTGCCACTTCGGGAGGGACTTCCGGTAGGTAGAGAAGCTCATACGTGCCCAAACGAAGGATGTTGCGATCGATGAAAGCCAGTCGCTCAAACCGCCATCCGACTGTACGTTCACCGATCCTTTCGTCGAGTTCCTTCTGGTGGGCAAGGACTCCGGAAAAGACTTGCTCGATAAACTGAAGTTGATCCCCGGGTTCTTGATCGGCAAGAAGCTCCTGTAACGCGACTTCGCGAAACTCCCGCTGATACAGCGCGGCAAGGAGGAATTCGCGCGCTTGGCGACGGCGCATCAGGTACGAAATAGCCGATCCGATAGATCCCGAAGGCGCCGGAGGATGTCTTCCCGCGATTCGAGATACGCCCCAACAAGATATCCCGCTGCAGCAAAGGCCAGGAGAATAAGCAAGATCTTCCAGCCAACAAGGACAAGCAAAAGGCCCGCGAGTAAACCCGCTACAAGACCAAGAACCCTGGCACTAAGCATCCGCATCGGTTTCTTCTTCCTCGCCTTTCCGGACTTCCCGTCGAGGGCGGATGCTGCCTACAAGGACGGATACCTCGCGTACCTCGACCCCTGTCCGCTCCACCACGCGGCGCGCCAGCGTCTCTTGAATCTGTCGGCCTACTTCCGATACCTTCTCCTGCAGCGAGAGTGCGGTCTGCACCAAGATGGCGATCCCATCCTCCAAGTGCTGCAGGCGCACGCGAAAGCGGTCGATCCCGATTTCCTCACGCAGAATGCCGCTGACAAACTCCTTCAGTGCGGATGCAGAAAGCTCAATCTTCCCCCACTCTCCTTGCTGGGAGAAGCGTGCCGCCACCGATCGCCTTCGGGTGATCAGCAACACGAAATACAGTCCCACAAGGAGGAGTAACGCACCGAACAGGAAGAACAACGCTGTTCCAATCTCCGACTCAAGGAAACGCTCAGCAGCAGCCAGAGAGAGGATCCCCGTTCCTCCGAGGATGGAGCATACACCGAGTCCCCCTGTGAGAAGCGCTGCCGACGTGCTCAACAGAAGAAAAATAAAGGTCATCCTTCCTCCTGGGTTTCATCTTCCTCTTCGATCGGTTCCTCCGAGCGCACAAGCCGTTGCACATCGATGTCCACTCCACTGACGCGCAGGCCGGTCATCCGCTCGATCTCCGCCTTGACCCTCGTCTGTACCTGCTTGGCGACCTTGTGGATTGGAC
>CAZDDA010000611.1:0-1958 GCA_964504085.1 uncultured Thermotogae bacterium
CCTTGTTGCCTACAGGGCCCTTTCCCCCGAAGTAAATCTGTGTGAACTGGGCCTCCTCAGTTGCCATACGGGCGATTGTCTCTTCTTCATCCTCGGCCTTGGGTGCAAACTCCTCCCTGTCAAATGAGGCGTATAGCCTGCCTGAGGGAAACGCAGCCTTCCTCTTCCCGTAGTACAGCGCCAGATCGCGTGCCAACTCGATCTCAGCTCTCGATAGTGTATCAGGAAGGCCAATCCCCAGATTCAGCTCCTGCTCCAAGAAGCACAGATCCACGAAGTAAGCGAGCATTTCCTTGTGCTCGGGCTGGATTTCGGTCGTCATCTGCCGCTCTGTAGTGCGGTGAAGCAACTCAGGGTTGCTTGGATCATCATACTTGAACAGCTCCAAGATTCCGCCAGCGTCAGCGCAAACCAACGCGATGCCAGCCAAATTCATTCCCAATGCACTCACGGGCAATTTGGCTAGGTTGATCTTCCAGTCAATATTGCCCCAAGGAGTCTCCGTTGGCGCAACCCGCAGCGTCAACGCGAATCCCGGGCAAGATGGCGTAAACGTTAGCTTCGCGGCCTCCGTGCCTCTCCTTCTTTCGACGCTTAGAATGGCTGAGTATGTACGGGTGCCATCGGAGGCTCGGATCAGGAGAGGCCAGTCCAGCTTCTCCGGATGCTGCCTAATCCTCAGTCCCAAGCCCTCAAAGGCATTGCCAAGGAACTTCCGGCCCTCGAAGTCCAGCTTCACCTCATCCGGTCTGAACACAAGATCATCGCCGCGTTTGATCGCCCTGTCCATTCTGCCTGCGGCGTCAGCCCCCCTTATCTCCAGTTGTATCGGTGCCGATTGCCCCCTAGGCTGTAGCACGATTTGAACATCCCCACGGGGGAACTCCGTTATGATTGCCTGCCACTGCGTAGAAAACAGGTTCAGGAAACGTGCCCGATCCTGCACAGACAATTCGTCCAAAGTGCTGCTAGAAATCCTGCTCTCCACGATTTCCCGCGTAGTCCTCAGAATGGCGTCGTCAACTGAACGGGCATCCAATCCTGCAATCTGCAATTGACGGCCGAAGTACAGGAAGCTCAGGCAAAAGACGTGAAGCGCGAGAAGCCGACCTTGCCGAGAGAAGGAGCCCAACAGAGCCAGCAGTGACTCTGCTGCTACTACCTGTGATTCCTGAACTGGTGAGATTAGCTTGCCCAAGAGGGCGAAGAAGTAGGTCTCGTTCTCCACCAAGTACCCGGCGACCTCCTCATATGCCTCTGGTGTAGTCTCTGGCGTGTTCGCCTTAATGAATGTGATGTAGTCGTCGGCCTTGAACACGACCCTGCTACTGGCCCGTGAAGTCAACCACTTGATGGCCGCCCCGATGCCGTTAGCAGCCATACTCGCAATAACGTTGGTGAAGAAGGCGATTGGATCAGGCATGTCGTCAGTTCCAAGGTTGCTGGCAAATCGTTGGTCTTGTCAGCTTCCTGCAATGGCTTGGCTCATCGGCGCTTGCGGCACGATGCCCTGCATCAAGTTGGATTCGATACGCGCGCAGCGCTGGTGACCCATTCACGTAGTGAGGCATGCCGACGATTCCGACGATCATGCCCTCCTGTATCTGCGCTGCTTCGTCCGAGAGGTCGTGGTCCTGTGTGGAGATCAGGTCCACGCCGCACGTGACATTGCCAGTCCACAGCTCTATCCCGAACATGGACAGAACCGCATCCCCTGACAGCGTAATCCTGTTGTTACTGGCTTTGACGAGCACCTCGCCAGTGACCTCGGCGTCAAACACTCTCTTGTCGGGTTCGCCCCACAGGTCCTCTGGGAACTGCTCTGTCGCTACGGGGAGACCATGTGTGCCGAATTCGAAGACGTACTCGAATGTGTCAGTCACCTCTCCATCGTAAGTGAAGTGCCCATCCGTCAACACGTTGCCTAGCAGCTTCAGGCACGGTACGCCCTCTCCTGT
>CAZDDA010000612.1:0-1955 GCA_964504085.1 uncultured Thermotogae bacterium
GACTTCAAGGCGAAAGTGAAGGCCTGCGAGATAAGCATGGAAGGACCAGTACTGAGATACAAAACCATCTACGGCGATCAACTGACCTTTGACACCAGCACCAAACAGGTCCCCTCGGTCAACAGTAAACCGGTCAACTACGCCCCGAAAAAAGTCTTCGAAAGCCCCTTTCTCAATGCCGACTGGAACAGCGGCATCGTGACCATCAGCAAGGGGAAGCGGAAGAAGGTGCTCGATTTCACGAAACAAGCAGAAGGCGAAGCGATAGAAGACCGCTCGAAAAAAACCATCGAGAACGCCGCCGAGCGGAAAGCGTTCCAGCGGGCATCCGCCGCAACCTGGCGGAAGGTTTTCTCCGATGCTTGTACCGGCGACTGGAAAGAGAAGTGGTTTCTCGACGGCAAGGTTGGTACGGTTACAACTGGGACCAGCGGCATGACGCTTTCTGCCGGTCCCGAGTTTAAGAATGATGCCCACCACATGGTGTTATGGACGAAAGAGAGCTTCGCGGGCGACCTGAAGATCGAATACGACTACACGCGACTCGACAAGGAAACCCGTTGTGTGACGATTCTGTATATTCAGGCAACCGGCAGCGGCGAAGAGCCGTATGTAAAGGATATCGCCAAGTGGAACGAGTTGCGGCGGGTTCCGGCCATGCGAATGTACTACGATCACATGAATGCGTATCACATCAGCTGCCGCCTTTCCGAATTCCGGCAAAGACCGGACCTCCTATATCCGAGGCCGCCGGTATATACCGAACAAAACCGGGATGAAAGGCACCGCCCTTAAGCCGGATTACTATCCCGAAGGACTCTTCGCCACCGGGGTGAAACATCACATCACCGTGATCAAGAAAGATCGCGATCTGTTTATGCGGATCGAGAATCCCGATCAGGTCTACTACTGCCACATGGCCAACCCGGATCTACCAATCATCACCGAGGGCCGCATCGGGCTGCGCCACATGTTTACCCGCTCTGCCTGCTATAATAATATCCGGATCAGTGCGGCGACAGCGGGTAGGCCGGACCCAGCACCGTAGCGACGCCACTCCGGCAATGTGGTTCCGCGAAAGTAGCAGTTGGAGTGCGCCACTTTCGCGGAACGAAAGGCAGCTATATCACGTGTAGTGGCCCAGCCCAATGCCAAATTCCCCATACCCAAAGCACAAAAAGCAGATCGACAATTCAACCTCTTCATGGTAGATTCGGAAATACCGCGGGATTAAAAGCGCTACCAGTTAATGGCTCAATACACAGGCGAGAGGATCTAGCACCACAATGAAGAACATATGCCTTGCCGTTGGAACCTGTCTTCTGGCCATGGCCACATTTTCCAGTGCGGATGATGAGGTGGTGAAGTCAGGCCCCAAAGTCAATACGCGACCAGCCTATCATATCAGCTCGCCTTCCAGAATCGGCTGGCCCTTTGATCCCAACGGAGCTATCTACTGGAAGGGACGATACCACCTGATGTGGATTCAGAAGCCTGGCTGGGCACATGCTTCAAGTACGGATTTGATCCATTGGAAGATGCACCCCAACGTAGGCCTGTTCCATTTCAGTGGTAATGCTTTCGTCGGCAAGGATGGCAAGGCGACAATAGTCTTCGGAGGAACCGATCGTCCCGCCATATCGGCGGCCGTAGCCTTGGATGAGAATCTCAATAAGTGGAAGCTTGTTTCCCGTAAAAGCGGTCACGAGCCCGGCGATCCGGATAAATCCAAATTTGACATCTGGGACCCCTTCGGCTGGCATGACGGCGAGGACTACTATGCCATTTTTGGTTCCTTCCCGTGGAATACCCAACCGGCAACGGTCTGGAAGTCGCCGGACATGAAGAAGTGGACATACATTGGCCCGCTGCTCAGTCGTGAAATGCCGGATGTTGATGCCTATGAGGACATATCCTGTCCTGATATGTTCAAGATCGGCAATAAGCACATGCTG
>CAZDDA010000613.1:0-1953 GCA_964504085.1 uncultured Thermotogae bacterium
CCCAAACAGATCGATGTTGTCCCACCCTTCCTTGTTGTCTCGGCGTGGCGGGTAATAGTTGATCCGAACCTTATGATACAGATTCTTGTAGAGCTCCGGATACATGTCAGGCTGCAGGATGTGCTCGAGCACACCGAGCTTCGATTCTTCCTTTGTCTTGAACGACTCGGGATCGTCCAGAACCTCGCCATCCCTGTTGCCAAGAATATTCGTCGAGAACCAACCATTGAGGCCGAGCATACGAGCCTTCAACATCGGCGACATGACGGTCTTGACCATAGTCTGGCCGGTCTTGAAGTCCTTACCCGAGATCGGGACCTTTTTCTGCTCAGCCAACGCCTGTAGGGCCGGAATGTCAACGCAGAGGTTGGGGGCGCCGTTGGCGAACGGAACACCTTCCATGATGGCAGCCCATGCGTACAGCATAGAAGGTGCAATGGCCGGGTGATCCTCTTCCATGGCCTTCTCGAAGGATTCGATTGTGGCGTGTACCTCATGAGGCGTCACAAACACTTCCGTTGATGCGCACCATACTACGACCAACCGATCGCAACCATTCTGTTCCTTGAAGCTGCGAATGTCCGTGCGCAACTGTTCGGCGAGGTCACGCTTGTTCTTGCCCGTCTTCACGTTCGTGCCGGATAGCCGTTTGACATAATCCTGACTGAAAACCGCGGGCATTGGCTTCACAGTCTTCAAGAAGTCTGCGATCGGCTCGATGTGAGGATCATTGAGGACGCCGGCGACTTTGCACGACTCATAACAGTCGTCGGGGATGGGATCCCAAGCAGCGAAAACGATATCATCCAGGTTGGCGAGCGGGACGAATTCACGAATCTTCGGCGATCTACCTTCGGTGCGTTTCCCCAACCGAATAGTCGCCATCTCGGACAGCGACCCGACGGGCTTGGCATGTCCTTGTCGAACGTTCTCAACGCCGGCTATGTATGTGGTCGCCACAGCGCCCAGACCGACCGTCATCACTCCAAGTTTCCCCTCAGCAGGAGCCACTGTGCGGGCTTGTTTGTCAGTCACTACTGTTTTCCTTTCGGGTCGAATTCCGCCAATACAGGCGCGTTGAGACGTGCCTGCGTCTTCCGTTGTGTTTTCTGCGTCGCAACCGTTCGAACGTGCACGATTCGTTGGATCACAGTATACGATGCTATCAAGGCGAGGAATGTCACGATCCCCAGCAGCAACAATCCACTGGGACCTGCACCAAAAAACAGGCTCGGAACACCCAAGCCAAGTATGCGCTCTGCTCTCTGTGCAATGCCCACTTTGCACTCGAGACCCAGGCCCTCCGCACGTGCTCGCGCGTATGAGACCATGAGCGAACAAGCGAGCGTCGTAATGGTAATGCCAACGGCCGGGAGCACTATCCGATCGGGTACTCCACCGGACACAAAATACAGTGCAATCCCGGTATAGAGGGCCGACTCACCTACGCGATCGAGAGTGGAATCGTAGAACGCGCCGAATTTGGACACCACTTCGCGACCGCGGGCGACTTTTCCGTCCAGCATGTCAAACACACCACTAAGCAACAACAGCGCACCGCCCAGCCGTGCGACACCGAATCCGTATGCCACACCTGAACCTATTAGGACCAGCGTGCCGAATGTCGTGAGGACATTCGGGTTCGTTTGCCGATCGATGAGCCAGGCTACGATCGGACTCAATGCGGCTTCGAGGCCACGCTGCAACGGCTTAGGTATCAACGACATATGTTCATAAACAGGACAATCGATAACAATAATCTGGGCACAGGACAACGGCAATCTCGTGAACGCCGTACCCGCGTCCGAGGCAGTTCATTGCTCAAAGGTCGTACACGTCTACTCACGGTGCTGGTCAGTGATACAGCAGATATGGTTCTCTGACATGCAGATATCTCGAATGCCCAGCTTGCCAGTCGCGAAACATATCCTCACTGGACCCACCTGCCTCTAG
>CAZDDA010000614.1:0-1949 GCA_964504085.1 uncultured Thermotogae bacterium
CTCCGCGCAACTGACCCCGGGCCAGTCTTTACGACCCCATTGTCACATGATCTTGACAACTTGGAAGGAAATGGCTACTTATGAAGATAATTGGCTACTAATTGGCTACTCGGAGGCCCGGTGCATTCCTTCAGACCCGACTATCTCTCAAGGCTGAACCTGCCCGGCTCGACCGCGTGGCTAGTAGGCGCCTGCATGGAAGCCAAGGGCAGACAGGACCTGTGGCTCAGGCAGAAGCCAGAGGTTCTCGAAGCCCTTCGCGAGCTGGCAATCATCCAGAGCGTCGAGTCTTCCAACCGGATCGAGGGCGTGACCGTAGCCGCTGATCGCCTGCGCCCGGTCTTGCTCGGCAAGGCAGAGCCACGGGAGCGGCCGGAGGAAGAGTTGCTCGGCTACCGCAAGGCCCTGGACTGGATTCATACACGGCACGAGCATATCGAAGTCACCCCCGCCAACATCCGCAGGCTCCATGAACTCTGTCAGGGTGGGTTTTCTGGTGACGCGGGCCAATGGAAGAAACGGAACAATGAAATAGTCGAGATTCTCGCCGACGGTGAACGCCGGGTTCGTTTCGTCCCCCTTCCACCGGAAAAGACACCCGCCGCCATGGAGCAGTTATGTCTCGGCTACCGTGACACCGATCAGCAGGACGCACATCCTTCCCTGGTCGTCATTGGCATCCTGGTCTTCGACTTCCTCTGCGTGCATCCGTTCCGCGACGGCAACGGGCGCGTCGCCCGCCTGCTGGCGCTGCTGGCACTCCGGCGTCACGAATTCCACGTGGGGAGCTACATCAGCCTGGAGCGAATCGTTGAGGAGACCAAGGAAACCTACTACGAGAGCCTGCACCGGTCGTCGCATGGATGGCACGACGGAAAGCACGATCTGATCCCCTGGCTCAACTACTTTTTGTCGACTGTGCGGCTGGCCTATGGAGAACTGGAGAAGCGATTCGAGAAGGTGGAAGCATCCGGAGGCAAGAGCGAACTCGTGCGCCAGACGATAGCCCGTCAAACCGGACCATTTTCACTGGCGGACATCAGGTCCCAATGCCCATCGGTCAGTACCCAAGCAATCAAGAAGGTACTTCAGAAACTACGAGAAGAAGGAAAGGTCAGGCTGTCAGGAAGAGGACGAGGTGCCAAATGGCACCTGTTGAGTCCCCAGTAAGGCACCAACACGATCCCGCCCGGTCGGCGGATCGCCAACCGGGCGGAAACACGGTATAAAAACACACGGGTTGGACGGGCCTCGAACCCATGAGAACCCGTCAACAATAACCTTGGCAGTACGCACACTTAGAGCAATTTCCCCCGTCGAATCCCGAGGTTGTGTGCCCGTCTTGTGCCATTTTATTCCGCCTGGTTCCGTCCCGTTCCGCAGAGAAATGGCGCACAGGTGGCACAGACTTTCGATCCCGAACGCCGATCTCTGCTTGACATATGGTGTCAATAATGTCACCATGACATGGTGGGATCGACGATAGCGGAAATCACCAGTAAGATGAAGCGCAATCCCGCCGGGATACGCTTCAAGGAGTTGTGCAAGGTGTGCGATCATTTTTTCGGCAAGGCCCGACAGCGGGGAACCAGCCACAGGATCTACGAGGTGCCCGTCAGATGCCTGCCTCCCGTCAACATTCAGTCGAAACGGGGCATGGCGAAGGACTACCAGGTTCGCCAGGTATTGAAGGCGATCCGCTTGCTGGAGGATAAGGATGGCGGATAGAAAGAAGAAGAAAACGAAGACCGGTGCGAGCGACTACGCGGACAAGTACACCTATCGCATCCAGTGGCACGAAGAAGACCGGGAATTCGTCGGCCTGTGCGCGGAGTTCCCGTTGTTGAGCTGGCTGGCCCCCGAGCCCGAAGCGGCGCTCAAGGGAATCCGCGCGGTGGTATCGGACGTGGTAGCGGACAAGTTGAAAAGAGGCGAGACCGTTCCCGAGC
>CAZDDA010000615.1:0-1948 GCA_964504085.1 uncultured Thermotogae bacterium
GATCAAGCTCAATCAGAACGAATCACCGTACGAGCTGCCCGTCGCGATCAAGGAGGCGTTTGTCGATCGGCTGCGATCCGCTGCGTGGTCGCGATACCCCAATCAGGTCCCCACGGAATTGCACGCGGAATTGAGAAAGGCGCTCAAGCTGCCCTCGGGAATCGACGTCCTTGTTGGAAACGGCTCCAACGAGCTGATCCAGACGCTGCTCATGGCGACGATCGAACGTGGCGCCGGCGCGATCATCCCCGTGCCGACGTTCGCCCTGTACGCGTTGGTGGCGAGGGTATTGGAAGCGACGCTGATCGAGGTTCCGCTCAACGAGGATCTGACGTTTGACACAGACCGCATCCTCGGTGCGGCGACGCAAAGCAGGGCAAAGGTCATCATCCTGTGTCGGCCGAACAATCCAACCGGTACGGTGATCCCAATCGACGGGGTGAAGCGACTCGCTAGCGAGGCAAACGCGCTAGTGGTTGTCGATGAGGCATATCACGATTTCGCCGAGGGTAACCTGCTCCCTTTGCTTCTTGACCACGAAAACCTCGTCATCCTGCGCACTTTTTCCAAGGCAATGCGGGCGGCGGGGTTGCGGATTGGGTATCTCCTCGGCCGCGCGGCGCTGGTCCAACAGCTTGCAAAGGTGATGCTGCCGTTCAACGTGAGCCTCATGGCAAAAGAGGCCGCGTTGGCGATTCTGAGGAACAGGGAGCTACTGGGTGAGGGCATCCAAACGATCATCAAAGAACGGGACGCGCTGTTTGACCAACTCCAGATGGTAAAGGGCATCACACCGGTTCCGTCACAGGCCAACTTCATCTGTTTTCGCACGCAGGTGCCGGCAAAGGGACTGTACGATGCGCTGTTGGAGAAAGGGATTTTGATTCGAGATGTCAGTGGCTATTCCATGCTCGCTGATTGCCTGCGAGTGAGCGTGGGAACACCGGAGGAAAACCGCGCGTTCATCACCGCGCTTGAAGCAATCATGGAGGAGACATGAGCGATCGGGAGGCACAACTCAGTAGGAAAACGACCGAGACCGAAGTCAGAGTGAGGTTGAACCTCGACGGTAGGGGTGAATCCGCAATCAACACCGGGATCGGATTCCTCGACCACATGCTCGCTCTGTTTGCGGTGCACGGCCTGTTCAATCTCGAGGTGCAGGCGAACGGCGACCGCCACGTCGATGACCACCATACAGTGGAAGACGTCGGCATCGTGCTCGGAGAAGCGATTGGCAAAGCTCTCGGAGAGCGGCGTGGAATCAGGCGCTACGCAACGACCATCCTGCCTATGGATGAGACACTGGGCATGGTATCCCTCGATCTGTCCGGCAGGAGTGCTTGCCAATTCGATGCACCCCTTGCCGGCAAGATCGGCGCCTTCGACGCCGAACTGATCGAGGAGTTCTTTGTTGCGGTCTCCCGTGGAGGGGGCCTCGCGCTGCACGCGAAGATCCTCGCTGGGGGCAATCAGCATCACATGGCAGAGGCGCTGTTCAAGGCGTTCGGCCGGGCGCTGGACGAAGCGACGCGGATTGATCCGCGGGTCGGAGGCGTGCCGTCCAGCAAGGGCAAGCTCGTATGATCGGGATCATCGACTACGGAATGGGAAACCTGGCAAGTGTGGAGAAGGCGTTTGCCGCCGTGGGTCATGTCGCACAAATCATCCGCACACCGCAGGCGATCACCGATGCCGACAAGCTCATTCTGCCCGGGGTGGGAGCCTTCGGCAGTGCGATGGAAAACCTTTCCCAAATGGACTTACTGGAACCGCTTCGCACGGCCGTCGGGGAAGGCAAACCCCTGCTTGGGATCTGCCTTGGGCTGCAGCTCCTCTTTCAAGAAAGTGAGGAGTACGGACTGCATGAGGGGCTGGGCGTGTTCGACGGCAGGGTGCGCAGGTTGCCGGCCGGGGTGAAGGTGCCGCACATCGGCTGGAACCAGGT
>CAZDDA010000616.1:0-1926 GCA_964504085.1 uncultured Thermotogae bacterium
CGAGCGCCGGAAAGAATCGGATCCAGTCCCCTTCGAGGCGCGCGTAGACGACCTCGCCGGTCTCCCCGAACTGCCTCGCGACGTCGGACCCCACGATGAGCCGAGGATCGAACGCGCCGAAACCCGGCTCCTGGTCCTCGCCTTGCCTCAACAGGGTCCCGAGAAGCCCCGCCTGCACGTCCGCGGCCTGGGCAAGATGTACGCGCTCGTTGGCGACGATCGTGTCGAACAGCAGCCGTAAGGAGATCTCCCGCACGCCGAGGGTCACCAGTCCCATGATCGCGAAGAGAAGCAGGACGTTCATCCACGGTCCGCGGACCTTCCCGTCGGGCACAGCGCGCTCCTTTTCTTCGCTCGTCGGTTCCCCGCCGTGCTTCGGCTCCGAAAGCCGATCGGAACCAGAGTACACCGCGGGGCGTTGGCGTCAAGGACAGGACGACACTGCGAGCACCGACGCCGTCCCCCGCGGATCGGTACAATCGGTGCGCAGGACCGAGGCCCGAAGGAGAGCGATGCGCAATCGACGAGCCGCCGACGATCGGCGGCCGAGGCTGAGAGAGACGATCGCGCCTCCTTGCGCCTTCCCCCCGGGACGAGGAGATGAGCGCGGTTCCAACCGCTAACTATCCTATACAATGGTAAAACCGTGGGGCATTAGTCACGAGGCAACTGTAACAGGAGGTAGATATGAGAGCTACTCCAATCCTATGGTCTCTCAGTCAGGCTGCTGTGGGGGTGGGGCTGGTTGTACTTCTTGCAGTCGGTCCGCCGGCTGCCAAGGACGCCGCACTTGAACTCACCGTTGCATACGTCGCACTCGTGATTGCGCTGCAGACTTTCGTCCTTGCGCACTTGTTGACACGAGGGGAAGTATCAATCGCCTCTCTAACTACGACTGCTGTGGAGAGATTCTCAAGCACTCTGCGCCGGTCGATTGACCGTTTGGCGGACACCGTGAGCCACACTTCGGAGATCGCGGAAGTGGAAGGGAAACTGAGTGGAGAACTCTGGGAGTGCGCAACTCGCAAGGTGAACATGCTCGTCAGGCAACTACGCGAGATCTCAAAAGGTGCAATCCCTCTGACTCGCGCGGAATACTACGACAACATCATCGCAGAAATGGATGGAATGGGAGATGGATGCGAGGCTCTTGCGATCAACTACATCGATGAGTCACGCTGGGGAGTTCGCGTAACTGGAGATCCGCATCAGGCTAGATACCTGAAGGCGAATGTAGAAGCGATCAGAAGGGGAGCTACGATTCGTCGCGTCTTCATCCTTACACGAAGAATGTCTGGTGAGAGGAATGTGGAAGCTGTGCGTTCCCAGAAGGAGATTGGGGTCAATGCCAAGTTCATCAGGGATCATGAGATGCTTGAGCAGGACTTGAAACGAGATGTCGTTTTGTTCCGACATACAGACAGGTCCGTTGCCTACGAGGACTTCTGCGATCCTGTCGATCCCAATCGAGTTCTTCGTGGCACCAAGTATGTCTCCAAGGACGAGATCGCTAGGATCGAGAACCTGTGTCGCAAAGCTCTCGACATGGCACAGGACATCTAGGGACTGGAACTCGATCGAGGTGCCTTTGTTCGATGACGTAGTTCGGATTGCTGAACAACACGGACTCGCTTTCATACATCACCCGTCTGCCCATGAGAAGGTAATCACCTGTGGCGAAGCAGCCCGAGTTCGTGGCATTTCGCTCCGGCAGGAGCTCAAGAGCCTCGTGCTGCAAACGTCAATCGGTATAGCTGTAGCTAGCATTCCTGGAGATATGCACCTTCATCTCCGCGCAGTCAAACAGCTCTTGGGCACCAAGCAAGCCTACCTAGCTTCCGAGGCCGCTGTAAGTGATTTGGGACTTAGCCGCGGGACTATCTGTCCACTCCTGCCAATTCTTTGGGATTATCCTCAGCTTATAGA
>CAZDDA010000617.1:0-1919 GCA_964504085.1 uncultured Thermotogae bacterium
CCACCATGACCTGCCGCTGTTCAGCAAACCGCTCTTCGTTTTGTCGCTTCACGCTTGCCATGGGGCGATTGTAGTTGAATCCTCCCTTTTCTAAAGAGGATGATAACGAACCGAAGTGTGAATCGCTTGCTGTGGTTGTGGGAAGTGGGTTCTATTGGTTCGTCGGCTCCTCAAAATACTCGGCGATTATCTCCTTGGCGCGTTGAAGATCGAGCTTACGCACCATAATCCGCACCTCGGCCAGGCCATCAATTGTCATTGGAAGGACTGATTGTGGGACGTGGGCGACGAGGTTTACGGGTATGTTGAAATCTTCAAGCAACCCCTTGATGAGCATGGCCTTCGGTTCACCCCACACCCTGTGGCAGAGGGTAAGATCGCCTTGCACAGCCTCTTGGTGTTGGTCGAGGAGATAGTGAACGATGGTAATACACTGACTTGTGTGTAGCTGTTGGGTTCCCAAGGAGAGGTGCGGTAGGTCGGAGAGGGTCGCTTCATCGGAGGCCGTATATTGGAGATGATCGGAGAGGAAGAAGGCGGGATCCTCTGGCATGGAGAACTCGTTGAATGGGGTCCCTTGCTCATGGAGAACGATCGGGTGTGCCCTGATCTGATACAGTCGATCGAGACTTGAACTGAGATTTCCTGGACTGACGAAGATACCGGGCGTACTCAGCACCTCCTCCTCATTCATCTTTTCCAGCGCGCGTTTCAGTAGTGCCGCAGTTGACCGCTCGTCGGGGTTGAGGTGGCGAAGCTGTTTGCCGACCAGTCGAATTTGAACCCTGTCCTGTAGGAGAAGAGTCACCTCAACATCGCGGCGCAAATCGTGCGAGAGGAAGAAGGCCGCTCCAACCGCTCGGCAAAGCACGTCCATTCTGCCCGCGCTTCCGGGTAGGTCGTTCAAGGAATACTCGGGCGTCACCGCTGCCTTGTGGCCAAGGATTACAAAACGTCGCATGAGGGAAAGTTTACTACAGGGACCCTACCTTGCCAATTGGCAGGTGTGCAAATGGGGATAGATGTTCATCCTGAAGGAGACCGGTGCTGGCGAATTAGGTGATTCATTTCCCTTCACTGTCGGTCGGAACGTGTGGGGACCAAGAAGGTTTGCAGCATAGGGTTTAGCAGAGCAAAGGAGTGGAATCCCGTGCACTGCATACACAGCATGCCTTGTGGCCGGAGTGAAGGGGTGTATTAAGGTGAGTCATCGCGTTGTCCTAGTTGTGGCATTGTTGGTTTTCTTGGGAGTCGGGGTGTGCCTGGCTGAGGACCCGTCGTTGACGGGAAGTTGGAACGTGGAAATTGGCATGTCTCCCCTACAGACGTCGCCCTTCTCGTCCTTTTCGTCAACCCTTGAGATCGGTTTGTGTGCTGCTTTCCTGGAGCTTGCGAGTACATCCGATTTCCTCTTCAGCGGCTGGCTGTGGCAAGAATTCAGCCTTGCCTCCTCGTTGGGGTATGTCAGCTTCGACGGGATGATGCTCTTTGAACCGCAAACGGGGTCGTTTCTCTATGCGCAAGGAGTATTGGGGATCGATTTTTCAGCCATTCAGATAAAGCTATATTCCGCGATGGTGCCCCCGAGCGTCTACGGCGTATGGAAGAACGGGTACGTATTTGACATCTACGGCGAATTGCCTGCAGGGATGGCTTCAGTTGAGGCTGCCGTCTTCCTGGGGGCCGACTTGAGTGGGATTTCCTTCACCCAAACCACCTCGCAGACTGCTGCTCAGACTCCCTCGTACGCTGTGTGGAACCTGCTGACCAAGACGTACACGACGGATCCTACAGCCCCCTCGTGTGGTTTCTGGTTCTCGGGAGCAGAATTCACCTTCAAGGCGACTGCCTTTGCCTGCATCGAGCTGACGAGTATCACTACGCTTGCTTGCACGGGCTTCGAGAGTCAGGAGTTCGAG
>CAZDDA010000618.1:0-1916 GCA_964504085.1 uncultured Thermotogae bacterium
GTGGTCGGCAAATCTTCCATGAACGAAGTCATCCTGGTCATGAATTCGTTTTCCTGGCCTTCCTCTGGAAAGCGCAGGCCCAGTATAACGAGATCTGCTTCTCCGCTCTGTTCTGCAATGAGATCCTGAATCGTACACCCTTCAGCAAGGGCGGGCAACATGTGCACCTGGGCCGCGATGCGCGCCTCCTCCAGCATTTGTTTCAGTTCTGTCTCGATTTCCCCCTGGTTACGTTCTTCCGTCATCACCTGTAACAACCTGACAGAGCACCCCCTCCAGGTATCGGTCTGGCTTATGAGGTGTGCGATCAGGATCATCAGGTTGCCGTTGTTCTCCAGTCCACCCCACCAGACGTCAATACACCGGTGGCGCCCGAATCCGCGTTGTTCATCATAGTTGAGAAGCAAGACGCTGATGTCCAGCAGCACGAAATCCCTTATCAGAGAGGCAAACTCGACGGCGTTCGTTTCGTTGTCACTCCAGCCGAAAAGGGCGACGTTGGAACGCAAGCCCGCTATCCCGTGTGACTGGGCGACTACCCTGGCCCCCTCGTAGAAATCCTTTACCGCCACTGCCTTGGCGAAAGCGGTTAGTTCGGAACCATCCAGGAAGGCGTCCATCTTCTGTTGGGCATCACTTGCCTTGCCCCTGGTGATCATTTCGTGGACGTCACCCGGCAACAAGGTCATTATTGTCGCCAGGCCCTTCTCGTGGCCTAGCCAGCTCGCGAAGATGAGCAGGTGGCCATGCGAGCCGGTGCCGCCGAGGAAAGCCATGACATTGGGTTTCCAGTTGCGTGGGTGAAAAGAAGATTGCTTCAGTTTCAGGAGGCAGAAGCGCAGGGCGGCAAACCAGATTCCGCTGCGCATCTCTCCCCATGCACCGCTAATTCGTTTGCGCTTGAGTACCAGGTATATGCAAGCAACAACGAACAGTGCAAAAAGGGTGGCCTGGATGTTGATCAGGAACATAACCCAGAAACATGCCAGGGCACCGGCGATTGAAATCGCCCAGTGGACCTTGAAAGAGGGGCGGTAAGACGGGTTGCCGACGAGTTTTTCCATGCCGGCTACGAGGTTGGTTACTCCGTAGGTGGTCAGGAAGAACATCGATATGATCGGGGCCAGCCTGTTCAGATCAAGAAGCAGGATACTGACTTCAGCGATAGCGAATGTGACCAGGATCGCGATGCGCGGCTCGTTGGCTGCTCCGTGTCCCTTGCCAAGAAACCTGGGCAGTACCCCGTCCATGGCGAGGGCTTGCATTGTTCTGGGCGCCGCCAGCAGGCTTCCCAGGGCACTCGACAGGGTTGCCGCCCAGATGCCGGCGAAAACCAGAAAACCCAGCCGGGCGATCTTCTGCATGATCATCGTGTCGCCGAGAAGATCTTTCAACGACGCGTTCGAACTGAACCAGTAGATCTCCAGGACGTAAATGGCGAAGGTCACGAGCACCGCAATTATCGTTCCACGCGGGATGTTCTTGCGCGGTTCACGCAAATCACCGCTCATGCTCACCCCGGCCATGATGCCGGTCACGGCCGGGAAGAAGATGGCGAAAACGGACCAGAAATTATGCCCTTCGGTATACGTGCCGAAACTCTGGATATCTATGTCGAGCCCGGTAGAACCGGTGAAAAACGACAACAACGACAAGACCAAGACGCCCATGATTACGAACTGCGCCTTGATGGCTACATCCGCGCCCTTGTAGGAAAGGAACATCAAACCGAAACACACGATGACCGAAACCAGTCTGGGGGGCAGGAAAGGCATCAGGGACAGGATTGATTCGGTGAAACCCATTATGTACAAAGCCACAGACAGTGCCTGAGAGAAGTAGAGAGGGATTCCGATACTGCCACCAATCTCAAGACCCAGGGAACGTGAAATCAGGTAGTAAGCTCCGCCCGTTTT
>CAZDDA010000619.1:0-1905 GCA_964504085.1 uncultured Thermotogae bacterium
CGCCATGATGCTCGGCAACCGCCTGAGCGATCTCTTCAGACTTGTCCCACTGACGTACGAGATTGGCTCCGATAGCGGCGTGTGACCCCTCCACTTCATAGTCCACCGCCTTGCCAATGTCGTGCAGAAGACCCGCACGGCGCGCCATCGCAGGGTCTGCGCCGATTTCGTCAGCGAGCATGCCAGAAAGGTGCGCTACCTCAAGACTATGCTGGAGGACATTCTGGCCATAGCTCGTGCGGTACTTGAGTTGACCTATGAGCTTGATGAGTTCCGGATGGAGACCGGGCACGCCGGCCTCGTAGGCAGCGTTCTCTCCTTCGGTCTTGATGGTCGCCTCCACCTCTGCTTTCGCCTTGTCGACAACCTCTTCGATACGTGCCGGGTGTATCCTCCCGTCGAGTATGAGCTTGCCTAGCGCAATCCGAGCAACTTCCCGGCGAACCGGGGCAAAGCTGGATATGGTAACCATCTCAGGCGTGTCATCGATAATGAGGTCAACGCCGGTTGCCTGTTCCAATGCGCGGATGTTCCGTCCTTCCCGTCCAATAAGGCGTCCTTTCATTTCGTCGGAAGGCAGAGGGACGGTAGAGACGGTAGTCTCGGACACGACGTCAGCAGTGCAACGCTGGATGGCCGTTGCGAGTATGTATTGAGCTGTTCTGTCCGCCTCTTCTTTCACCTGGGACTCCCAGTAGCGGACGTGTCGGGAAGCTTCTTCCTTGACCTCAGACTCAAGTTCAGCGAGTAGCAACTGGCGCGCATCATCGGACGATATGCCCGAAAGGTGTTCAAGCGTGACCAGTTCCTGGCGCTTCAGATCATCAATCTCGTCCCGAGTCGTTTGGATCTCCCTGGTCCGGTCTTCCAGTTCCTTCTCGCGGCGGCCCATAGCGGCAAGCTTCCGTTCAAGGGCAGCTTCCTTCTGGTCGAGACGGTTCTCCAGCCGCTGGAGTTGGAGTCTGTGCTCCTTGTTCTCAGCCTCGGCGGCATTGCGTACTTTGCGCGCCTCTTCTCGAGCGTCACGCAAGAGCTCGCGGTGCCTGGTAGTTGCCTCGTTGAGGAGCCGCTCAGCCTCTTTGCGCGTACTGAGGATCTGTTGATTTGCGACGAGTTGACGAACGAAGTAGCCAACGAGCCCTCCCAAGACCAGGGAGAGCCCGATCAGTATATATATATAGTCCATGTTCCCTTCTCATTGGATCAGCCTTATGGGGTCAGTGCCTTCCTGCTGGAATGGTACGACCTTTGACTAATGCCAGTCAACAGAGGGGGGCGCATGCGACGATAGGAGGGTGCAAAGGAAGAGGAAATAGAAAAGCACCTTAACTGCTGAATAGTGGAAGGAAGGCAAAGAATCAATAGTAGGATCAACGACGAACCGAAGTCCGTCGACCGACCTAGGAATCCGGGACAGGTCCCGAAACTCCCTAGAAAGGAGGTGATTCAGCCACACGTTCCCGTACGGCTGCCTTGTTACGACTTCGTCACAGTCACCAACCCCACCTTAGGCGACTGCCTCTTGTTATTCACAAGTTAGCCTATCGACTTCAGGTGTTGCCAGCTCCCACGGCGTGACGGGCGGTGTGTACAAGGCCCGAGAACGTATTCACCGCAGTATGGCTGACCTGCGGTTACTAGCAGCTCCGGCTTCATGCAGGCGATTGCAGCCTGCAATCCGAACTGAGGATAGCTTTAAGGGATTCGCTTCATATCGCTATGTCGCAGCCCTCTGTACTACCCATTGTAGCGTGTGTGTGGCCCAGGGCATAAAGGCCATGCTGACTTGACGTCATCCCCACCTTCCTCCTTGCTGTACAAGGCAGTCTGCTATGAGAAATCAACATAGCACGAGGGTTGCGCTCGTTGCGGGACTTAACCCAACACCTCACGGCACGAGCTGAC
>CAZDDA010000620.1:0-1900 GCA_964504085.1 uncultured Thermotogae bacterium
AGCGTCTCGACTGCTCGATCGACCCGGGAAGCTTGATCGTCCATGTCGGCTAGCTGTTGCCTGACATTCGTGGAGTCGACGCCCACTCTGACGAGTTTAATGACGCCGCAGTCTGCACGACCTGCTTCCAGTGCATGGAACAGCCGGGCCAGCCACTTCGCTGCTCGTCTCAGCTCGTCTGGAGTGCTTTCCTCTCCGCACCACAAAACCCCGAACAGGGACCGGGCACGGTCCTCCAGCTCTGGCAATCTGAGTCTGAGCTCATTCAGCTCGCACCACTGATCTAGATCCGCGACCAGCCCCCGATCGCTCAGCCGAGGGCGGCGCCGGTACAGGTCTTGAAGTTTACGGCGTGTACGCCAGTAGTCTGGCCGAAACAGCCGTGGCCAGCCCTGTCGCTGCTGGTTGAACTCGGAGCGCAGACCCACGGGATCATGCTGGTCGACTTGGGGCCTGTAACGTGCGCTGACCTGCTCTCTGTTGCGCTGCAATCGCACCAGATCGTATAGCAGTTCACCGACCCACTGCGCTGACGCTTCCTGCACTGTTTCGCGGAGGTGTCGGGTGCACTCGTCACTTGAATCGCTTCCAATGGCTGCATACTCACCACTGGAGACCAAGCGGCGGCAGCACTCCGGTGCGAAGGCCACAATGCCCACGCAGTCTCGCATGCAGTCCAGTTCATCAGGACGCTGCGCCGGCGAGACTCGCAGACCGTCAGCCATCTTTGCCAGCCCTGCCCGCAAGTCGTCGACACTTGCGCGACACTCGTTGACCTGCTCGATGAGTCGAGACACGTCACTCTGGGTGACTGCTGTTGGTGTGCAAGCGCGCCACGGATTGTCGCGCAGTGGCTGAAGTTGCGGTAGTGTACTTGACACGCTCCTGAGCAGCTCTACCGCGTCATTGTATTCAGGCTCAGTCCACTGCTCTACCGAGTCAAGCTCAATTCGAGGCATGTCGCCTGTGGCTAAACGGAAGTGACGCAGGGCGCGTTCCCTCATCCCATACAGTGCGTAAGGTGTGAGCCCGAATTGGCCCAAAGGTGTACAAAGGGCTTCAGCGTAGCCATTGAGTTCAGATCTGAAACGCTCATACTTCTCGAAGTCTGCACGTTGCTCAACTCGCTCCGGCTGGCCAGCTGATAGCGTCCGCTCGAGCTCTCTGAGAATCACCTTCTTGTTGGTGTTCTTGCTGTGCAACTCCAGGCATCCGTCACCGAGGCCGCATCCATCTAAGCGTCGCTTCACCACTTCAAGGGCGGCCATCTTCTCGCTGACAAACAACACCGTCTTCCCCGCCAGCAGCAACTCGGCGATCATGTTCGTTATCGTCTGCGACTTGCCTGTGCCTGGCGGTCCCACAACCACCAGGTTGCTGCCAGCGCGGGCCTTCTCAATTGCGATCACCTGAGAAGCATCGGCGTCCATCACGTGATTCACTTGAGCGATGGGCAGTCCGGCAACCTGGCGCTCATCTTCCCTCTCATCAGAGTCGGTTTCGTGCTTCTCGGCGTCCTGTCCGAATAGCTTGGCAATCAGTGGATGGTCTGCGGGCTGGTTGTCCGCAGGCCAGGATTCCTCATCCAAATCCCGCCACATCACGAATCTTGTGAAACTGAAGAACCCCAGCCAGATGTCGCTAGTGACGCGCCAACCTCTCTTCTGCCTGATCGCGGCTGCGACTCGCTTTGAGTTCTCGGCCACAGCTCTTGCAGATCTAGGCTGGCGAGGAGCCTCTCATCAGGCAGCCGCTCATCGGTGAACCGCTCGTGGGGGGGAGCCGCTCAACAGAGCCCCCCCCCTCACTGAGGCGCTGCTCATCGAAAAGGAGCCGCTCACGAAGCCGCTCACCAAAGCCGCTCATCAAGAGCCGCCCCCCTCATCAAGCCACTCGTCAA
>CAZDDA010000621.1:0-1900 GCA_964504085.1 uncultured Thermotogae bacterium
GCTCTATCTCGGGTCCTTGCTTCACGGCTGCTGGTCGTCGTGGAAGACAAAGACCTCACCCTTCTCAAGGCAATAGACAAATCTGTGGGCAGCCCTCTCTTCTCTTCAAAGGCAAATGCGTACGTGCTTCCGGCGAAAGGGGTTGGGAACTTTAGAGCCATCGCCGAGCTTGGGGCCGTCCTCTCCAACTTGGTCGGGGACGACTTCGAAATCACATTTGTGCAGGACCGCGATGGAGTCCCGGACTCGCTTGTGGGCCCCTTCCTTCAGACGCAGAGATCCCAGGGCGTGGGTGCGGAGGTGTTGGGTCGACATGAGATCGAGAACTATCTGTTGGAGCCAGAGTTGTTTGTCATGGCGGCGAAGACCATTGGTCGAAAGATACCTGCAAGCATGGTGAGAAAAGCGATGCTGAGGGCTGCCCAGGTCCTCAAACCGGCTGCAATTCGAGGGAGTCTTGAGGCATCGAAGAGAATCAACCATCACTTGGACGACCAGGATCGTCTGAAACCTAGCGATCTTGAGGAAGCAGTCTACAAGTGGTTCGTTGGTCTCGATCTTGCTGATCTCACTGTGGTTCAGAAGGTCATGCCAGGAAAGGAAATGGTCAAGGAAACCCTCAAGATCATGAACACGGGGAGAAGAAAGAAGATAAGACGCGGGCAACTCACGAGGGCGATCCGAGATCGCCATGTTGACAAGAAGATCAGTGATCTCCTCCATAGACTTGGCGAGTAGGGTCACTAGGGGTCAGCCACCCATTTCGCAATCCGGCGTGGTTTGCCCATTCAACAGTCTCAGGACAGCTTATGATACGTAGGGAGCTGGGAGGCTATTGGACTGTTCCCGGGCGAAGAAGAAGGTGAGTAGATTGTGACACCTTTGTTCCGAAGTGTTCTTAAGTGGTCGTCAGGGATCGTGTTAGCTACGGTCATTCTCCGCATACTGTTTTGGATCGTGTGGGAGATTCCTGAACGGCAGGGCGACTCATTCCATAAGTCTGTTCCGCGACAGGATATCGCCAGAGTGGTCAACGATCACCGAAGGACGATGCTTCAGGCTTTAGGCGGACTGATCCTCTTAGGTGGATTGTACTTCACCTTGCGCAGAATAAAGGCTGCTGAGACTCAGGCGCGGGCGGCTCAGGACGGACAAGTTACCGAGCGTTTCTCACGGGCAGTTGAGCAGATTGGCAGTGACAATCTGGAGATCCGGTTGGGCGGCATCTACGCGCTGGAGCGCATTGCTAGAGACTCGCCGGAAGACCATTGGACAATCATGGAAGTCCTTACCTGTTTTGTGCGCGAGAAAGCCCGTTGGGACCAATCCTCGCCATATGATGACGACGGTCTACCGAAGTCTCGACAGCTCGCTGCGGATATCCAGGCCATTCTCTCAGTAATCGGTCGACGGAGTGAGCGGCAGCGGAAAACGGAGCCGCATCCACTCGATCTGGAGAGAGCGTTCCTTTTCCGGGCTGATCTACGACACGCGGATCTTCAGAGGGCGGTGCTCCATGGCTGCTGTCTTCGAGATGCGAATCTATGGCGCGCGTGCTTGGACGGTGCCAGACTCTGGCACGCTGATCTACGGAATGCGTGCCTTCAGTTCGCAAGCATGCGCGACGTATATCTTGCCTACGCGGATCTTACTGGCGCAGACATGACAGGTGCCGTGGGCCTAACAGCGGAACAGTTGAACGACGTAAGGGGAAAGGAGCATTGCCGACTGCCGGACTATCTCAGATTGCCTGCGTAGGAACTAGGGGACGTAGTGAGCGCCGGGATAAACCGGCATGGGGTAGGGTATGAGAGAGACCTACGTGGAAGGAGTAGCGATCCATCACAATTCCCGGGGTCAGGTCTTGCATTGCCACATTTCGGGGGCTAAGTCGTTGATA
>CAZDDA010000622.1:0-1899 GCA_964504085.1 uncultured Thermotogae bacterium
CTGTCGTAGCACGATCTGGCGCACGGCCTCTTCATCGCCGGCCACCGAGCATGCTCATCGCCACGGTGGACAAATTCGCGATGATGGCCTGGCGAGGCCAGGTCCGAACGCTATTCGGACGAGCGACGATGGAATGCCCGCGCCATGGTCTGCTCTGGCCAGGAGCGAATTGCACGGGAAAGCACCAGAGGCGCGGGGGACTACCGGCGACCGATGCCGTCGCCATAAAGCCCATTCGCCCTCCAGACCTCATCATACAGGACGAGCTCCATCTTATAAGCGGGCCGTTGGGAACCATGGTCGGACTCTATGAGACGGCGGTGGATGAGTTGTCCATCTGGAATCTGGATGGAAAGGCCGTGAGGCCCAAGGTCATCGCCTCGACCGCGACTGTCCGTAAGGCTCCCGAACAGATGAACAATATATTTCTGCGTCGGGTGTCGGTTTTCCCTCCGCACGGTCTCGATGTAGAGGACGACTTCTTTTCGCTCCAGCGTCCGATTGTGCAGAAACCTGGCCGGCGGTATCTCGGGATATGTTCTCCGGGAAGTGCACGGCCTGCCGTTCTGATTCGCGTGTACACAGCGCTTCTCACAGCAGCCCAAGGCATTTTCGAGCGTTTCGGCCCTGCGGCCGACCCCTGGATGACTGTTGTGGGATATTTCAATTCCCTACGGGAATTGGGGGGCATGAGACGTTTGGCCGAGGATGATGTCCAGACTCGTTCCTTTCGTGTTCTTGAGAGCCGTGTGGCTAGACCGGGACTTGCCCAGCGTAGCATAAAGAATGTGGATGAACTCACTTCCCGAGTACCTAACAAGGATATACCCCGCAAACTTGATCAGTTGGAGATCTCATATAAGTGTACAATTGATCCGGCGACCGGAATCTACAAAGCGACTTGGGCGAAGGGTGAAGCCCGCGCAATGGATATCGTGTTGGCCAGCAACATGCTCGGAGTTGGTGTCGACATCAATCGTCTCGGCCTCATGGTAGTCAATGGACAGCCGAAGAGTTCAGCCGAGTACATCCAGGCCACCAGTCGTGTAGGCCGTTTCTTCCCCGGGCTTGTCTGCACCGTTCTTACATGGTCGCGCCCCAGGGACCTTTCGCATTACGAGACTTTCGAGCACTATCACGCGACGTTCTATAAACATGTTGAGGCGCAGTCTGTGACCCCATTCGCTCCGCGTGCGCTCGACCGGGGATTGACTGGAACGATGGTCAGTTGGATTCGTATAAACAATGACGAATACAATCCGAATCTAGGGGCTCAACGACTGGATAGCGCATCGAAGCCAGAAGTGGCTGAGATGAAGAGCGTATATGCGACGCGTGGAGGTAGAGTGACCGATTCAGAAGCGATCCAGCGACTAACAGGGGACATGGTCGCTGAACGATGTGATGAATGGATCAAGGAAGCCAATAGAGGAGGAAGGCGGCTTGGTTATGAAGCGGGAAAAAGGCGCAAAAAAGGCGAAGGTGATATCGCCGCGCTCCTGAAAAAGCCGGGTGTGCATGATTGGGACCGCTTCACCGTACCGCTATCGTTGCGAGAAGTGGAGCCTGGAGTCAGGCTCGTAATGAATACGGATAGAATGCCCGAGGGCCCTGAATGGAAACCTCCGCTTCGAAACAAGAAGCGAAATGGCGGTGTCAAATGAATCTCATTCCAGTCGGAGATGTGCGTCCTAGCCAACTGCTCTGGACCTACGGGCCGGGGGCTCTGATCGATCTGCCGAATCTATCGGTCATTACCATGGGATTGGACCGGTGGGAAGTAGACCGCTGCAAGCCGATCGACGAAGCTCGACTTCTGACCGCGGTCCGGAAGGTACTCGGGCAACAGATCCAACGTTTGCGCGTGCCGCCCGTCGTCGAAGAAGAGGGACTTAGCCC
>CAZDDA010000623.1:0-1896 GCA_964504085.1 uncultured Thermotogae bacterium
GTCTCAGCCGACTCGAAAGCTCTCTCGATCCGCTGGAAGTCCTCGAGGCTCGAGATGTCCTGAAGAGGCTGGAAACTAGCGGGATAGTTGATCCCTGCGATCTGCTGTGGAGCACACGGCTTCAGGATCCTGTGTTTGATGTGGTCACCCGTCTCGCAGAGTTCCACATGGAAGTTGAAAGTGCGAAGGTGCTCTACGCCTTTGTTGTAGAGCTCCGATAGGTTTGTAGGTCCCTTCTTATCATCATCCTCATCTTTCTTCTTAGAGAACCGCATGGCCTTGGCGGTCTTGCGGATGTTCTCACTCTGAGGATCGGTGAATGTCTTCCCGGAGAACCTATCAGTCATCTGTGTTTTCTGCTTGGTGGTTTGCAGTACTATTATGGCGCTTTCTGATCTGTTTCACGCGCAGTTTCACCATGAAGTTGTCTAATGCTAACCGCGGCCACAACCTAATCATCATTGACTTCCTAAGAAACCAAACGCGGACAAGGGAGGGAGTTAGACCGATGAGTTTGATCAGGTTAGCTGTATCCTCAGGATAGAGCACGGCGAACACCATGCCCAAGACTGCGATTGTGGTCCAGATCTCGTAAGCGAACATAAGAAAAGAGGGACCCGAAGGCCCCTCCAGTGTTGAATGGTTCAGAAGTCGAGAGCGAACGAACCGTCGTCCTCTACGAATGCGGTGCACTTCAGGCTGACCTTAGCGGTCTTGAAGCCGTTCCACTCACCGTGGTCGAGCACGGAAAGAGTCGCAGGCGATTCTTCTGTGATGATAGGATCGGCAGCTAGGAGCTTTTTCAGAGCCGTGTTAGGCTTGACGATTGCGTAGCCGCTGACCTCGACCTCCGCATCTCCCCACTCTTCAGTGGCCTCATCTTTCACGCGGGTGTTGGCCACAAACGGCTCTTCCACGATCGCTTGGAGGAGGTAGTCAGTACCGTACTGAGTTTCACGAGGACGATACTGCGTGATGGTGTAATCACCAATCGGCAGCTCAGCCACTTTGATGATGTGACCCTGCATGCGAGGACCACCTGTGCCTTCTCCACGCTTGGAGGGATCGGTAGCCACTGCGATCTGCTCGGAGATGGCATCGGGATTCTCCTCGAGGAGCATCTCGAGCACATCAGCGCTCACGCGGTTTTCCCAGTCGGCAGAGCGGACGGGGAAAGGCATTGTGAACAGAGTGCCATCTTTGGCGATGGAAACACTCAGAACAGTCTCGGAATACTTTCCAACTTGCTCTTCTTTGAAGGCAAACTTGGCTTTCTTATCCGCACCCGGAGCCCCGATTTTACCGTTGTTGACACTCAGAGGAATGTCATCGGTTCCCCAGCGAATGATCAGACCCTTTTCTTCAGTGGAGAAGACGGTAGGGCTGTAGAGTCGCTTGAAGGTACCGGCTGCATCAGCTCGGACAGTGAAGGTGGAGCCTTCGTCCCCAAGTTCTTCCCCAGTGAGGGCGGAATGGATCACGCCCAGCTCTTCTTTGAGCGAGGAGGGAAGCGCACGGTTGGGGACATCGACGTAAGCACGGTCGTAGGAGCGGGACTCCAAGCGAGCACGGTTACGGTCGTCGAGTGCGATGTTGATCTTGACGTTTTTCACGTTAGTCTCTCGGTAAGAGCGCCGTTTGCCCCGGCCCTGTTGCCGGTAGCGCTCGAGACTAATATACCACCAATGCGATCCCGTAAACTCGGTTAGGCCGCCCAGTACATCTTGTGCCAATCCTTGGTCGTGCGATTCATGGCGATGATCGCTTTAATTGCAGCGTCCGTGGCACTATCTACAAGACGTCCTTCTCCTGGGAACGGCCTCTCTCCTGAGATAGACACGGCCACACTGGCCCCATCGTCCTGAGTGTACGTCACAGAGCTCACAATCCAGTCCT
>CAZDDA010000624.1:0-1895 GCA_964504085.1 uncultured Thermotogae bacterium
AATCACCAGGAAGCAACCAAGAGACCTGGGAGGTCTGCCGATGACCCTCGAAGACAAGGTACACCCTTCTCGGTTGCATGTCCTGCAGCGAGCCAAGGAGTTGGAGAACGTCAGCGCTGCATGCCGCGAGGCAGGGATCTCGCGAACGCTTTACTACCGATGGAGGAAGCGAATTCAATGCCCAGTTTGATCAGGTATGTCGAGAGCTCAACGTGCAGCACACCTGCACCAAGCCGCGTCATGCGTGGACCAACGGATTCGTGGAGCGACTAAAGAAGACAATCCTGCATGAACACTGGCGGATTGCGTTTCGTCGACGGTACTTCCGGCGCCGGCATCGTTTCTTGAGTTCTACAACTTCGAGCGACCGCATCAGGGCTACCGGACCAAAGGCTGGACACCCGCCGAGATCTTCTGGGGCACCGTACGCGAACAACACCATGAGGAGGCCTGGAGTGTCAACACCATTTCCGAGACTGGACAGTCTAGACCCACATAAACCACTGTCGTCTGACTTCAAAGTGGCCGAAAGCGCGTTGACGATTTTCGTAGAGTGGGTCTGGAAGGAGACCACCTAGTTGGGCCAGTTCAACAGGCTTTTCGTAACTGTGAAACCCCTTGCCAATCGAACTATCGCAAAGCCCAGATGAGGACCTCAATGGCAATGCCCAGAGTCGCAGCGCCACAGATGTAGATATGCCAGTGCTTCTTGAAAGATTCTCCTAACCCAGAGGCACTGCCAGCACTAAGCCAACTGGATTTGCCACCCACCTTTCTCCGGGTTTTCAAAGCACTCACAGCGCCAGTAGCAATCGGAGATGACCTTTCCAGCTGATGAATTCTAGACTGCCCAAGCATGCTAGGTCTCTTAACGGTTCGGGCAGTAGCAGAATAACTTCCTAGGTAACCCACAAGTCCGGCCATCGTCATCAACGCTGCACTTGCCATAACCACATAGATACCTGAGCCGACAAGGCTAGATACGCCGATATCCAACACCCTGGCCCAGACAGAGCCAAGTCGCAGGTTCATTATGCAAACACTTAGACCTCCGATCCCGATAAGAAGGAAGAACAGGCTTTTGAAGGCAATTCTCCTCATCCCAAGGCTGTAGAGAGCAACGCCGCCCGCAAAAAGCGCTGCAAATAGGACAACTGAGCCATCGAGAGTAGCAATACCGGGATCTGAGAAAACCCCTTTCGCCTGCTGCCACGGAAGAAAACAGCCAATGACTAGGCCTGCCGATGCAATGAGTGCAAGAACAGATGCCTTATGCCAGCGGTGTTGTTCCTTCGGTTCCGAGCCAGATTCCAACGCCATCACCAATCACTTCCCAACTGCACCAGCCCAACATTTGCGCTAGTCCAATAAGATCCTAACGGGGCGCAACGATACCGCCAGAACAAGAGTCTCCCTTTGTCGTTCCGGTTGTCACTGAATGGCAGTACTGGCAAAGCACTACTCCTGCTCTGCTCGCAAGAAGTGGCAGGCCAGGTCAACACCCCTGAGAACACCCTGTCCACCGGCGACGCTTTTGCGTGGGCCTCTCTCAATCCCACTCCAGCAAGGTTTACATAGATCATCGTTTCTTGATGTCGCTTTGCCCGAGGATTCGCTGCAAGCTAAAGGGGTCGCCTCCGTTCTTATAGCAAGTTGCGAAGGTGTGGCGGATGATGTGCGGTGTAACGCGGACGTCTTCAAGTCCCGCTTTTGTCGCTAGTCGTTCAACGATCCTCTCCACGCCTTTGACGGAGAACAGGATACAGCTAGAATCCGCTCCTTGACTCACTCCAACCCACTGCGTATGATCGGGTAAACCGGGGTCGTTAGCTCAATTGGTAGAGCAGCGGACTCTTAATCCGTTGGTTGCAGGTTCAAGTCCTGCACGACCCACA
>CAZDDA010000625.1:0-1890 GCA_964504085.1 uncultured Thermotogae bacterium
ATCACCTGCGGGCCGAGTTTCTTCAAGATCATCGGGCTGCCGCGTGGGGAGTTTCCGCCGTTGCCGGATTTTGAGGAGGCCAAGGAGTATCGGATTCCGCAGAATCTGCTGCGTGAGAGTCTGCGCAAGACGTCCTATGCGATTTCGAGCGACGAGACGCGGTATGTGCTGAACGGGATTTTCACGGCCTTCGGGGAGGGCAAGCTGACGTTTGTGGCGACCGACGGGCGGCGTTTGGCCAGGCAACAGGGCCCGGTTGAAGTGGGTGAGGGTTATCAAGGTAGTGAAAACGCCACTATCATTCCTTCTCGTGCAATGACCCTAATGGAGAGGGCGCTTACTGATAACGAAGACAACGTTATGTTGGCCGCCCGCGAGAATGATGTGCTGGTCAAGAGCCAGGGAGTAACTATCTACGCCCGGTTGGTGGAAGGCCGTTTCCCCAAGTGGCGTGATGTGTTCCCGCGCATGGACGATGCCCTCCAATTGGAGATAGCCGCGGGCCCCTTTTTCGCCGCAGTGCGACAAGCCGCTATTGTGACCAGTGAGGATCGCCGTGGTGTTGAGTTTACCTTTGGCGAAGGCAGGATCCTTCTCGCCGGGCACGGCGCCGAACGGGGGGAGTCGCACGTTGAACTACCCATAGCTTATGACGGTGCCGAGGTGCGCGTCATTCTGGACCCCCGCTACCTGAACGACTTCCTCAAGGTGCTTGAACCTGACAAGGTGTTCACTTTGGCGATTAAGGACCCGGAAAGTGCCGTGGTGTGTACCACGGATGACGGGTATGCATATGTGATTATGCCGTTGGCAGCCGACCAGCAACAACCAACTTCTTGATCGGTGGCAAATGATGCGAGGCCTCAAATCTATACAGCATGTCTTAGCGGAGGTAATGGCGCGGCGCGGTTATGCCGGGGTCCAGCGATCCGCAATCTATGAAGATGTCTGGCGCCAAGCCGTAGGTGAGTTCGCCGCCCGACATAGTCGTGTGGGTAGTATGCGCCGCGGCACGTTGGAGGTGCTCGTGGCCAACTCGGCACTAGTGCAGGAACTTGTATTTCAAAAGCCAGATTTGTTAATAACCCTCGCTCAGTTGCTGCCGGAAGCGAAGATCAACGATCTCCGATTTCGCGTGGGACAGATCGACTAAGAAGTGATTTTCCGGTTGCGGGTTGTATTAGAAGCAAGAAAGAGCCATGTCCAGCGACGCTGCAGAAAACTCCCTGGAGAGCAAGCAGGTGGTGAGCCGTCCCCATCAAGGCGCTTCACGCGCGACGCCGGCCACCGACTTTCCCGACTACCACATGGTTGAGTCGGAGTACAATGCTGAACAACTAGAACACCTGAGTGATCTAGAGCATGTGCGCGAGCGGCCGGCCATGTATATTGCGGATACGACCGCTCGTGGGTTGCACCACCTTGTCTATGAAGTGGTTGACAACTCGATCGACGAGGCCATGGCGGGATTCGCCAGCGAAATTTCCATTACCATCAACAACGACGGTTCCATAACTGTCGAGGACAACGGCCGTGGGATTCCCGTTGAAGAGCACCCTGATCTAGGGTTCTCGACACTACAGGGTGTTATGACGGTGTTGAAGTTCGGCGGTAAGTTCCACAAGGGCGTCTATCAAACATCTGGTGGCTTGCACGGAGTGGGCGTCACGGTCGTGAATTTCCTCTCGGAGTGGTGCGAGGTCGAAGTGCGACGTGACGGTCACGTCTATCAACAGGAGTACGAACGTGGCGTACCGGCTAACGAAGTCCGGCGCATCGGACGCAGTGAACGAGTAGGCACCAAAACCACGTTCAAACCGGATCCGGAAATCTTCCCCAACACGCAATTTAACTACGGCATTTTGTATCGGCGGTTGCAGGAGCTGGCAT
>CAZDDA010000626.1:0-1886 GCA_964504085.1 uncultured Thermotogae bacterium
GGGCAAACCGGACACTGCGTCACTCCGCCATTCAGTGGGGTTTTTCAGAGCTCTCTTCACTCATCACTAGCCACTCGTTGCGTTTCACTCATACCTCTGGAAATGCTCGTGCATCCTGTTCCCAGCCTCAACAACATCACCAGCCGAAACCGCATCGACGATCCCTCGATGCAGGTCCACCGATTCGCGTAGATACTCGGCCCGATTCGGGAGGTAGAACTGCCGCTCCATGTCCTGCCACCCCTCGTGATCCATGTATTCGAGGAAGCTTCGCTCCGTTCCCTCGACGATCGCGTTGTCGGTCGCCCGGGCGAGCATCAGGTGGAAGTCGCGATGGAGGCGAATGTAATCTTCATAACATTCGCGGTCGACGCAGCTCGACATTCGAGACAGGAGATCCTCGAAGGATTCCGCCTTCTCCGGCGACCAGCGAGCAACGGCCAGCCGCACCAACCCGCACTCGAACACCGCTCTGGCTTCTTGGAGCTGGTGTGCCTCTTCAGAAGCCGAGATTGCCTTGGCAATCTCATTCGCGATGTCTAAAGACATCGCGCCTCCATCAAGGGCAGCGGATACATAGCTGCCCGCGCCCACCCGCGTCTCGATGACGCCCATCAGCCGCAGTGCCGCGAGCGCTTCACGCACCGACGTCCGTCCGACCCCCGTCAGCTCCGCCAGCTTCGCCTCCGAAGGCAGCCGTTCTCCCGCCGCGAGCGAGCCGTCGTGGATGGAAGAGAGGATTTGGTCGATCACAAAGCGCGGGCGTTTCGTCTCGACGAGGCGTTCGATGGGCATCGTGGAGCGATCATACACGATTTGTCAGGTGTCTGACAGATGATGCTCTTGCTCCGCCATCATTCAGCAGGCTGAAACTGCAATCTGTTGACGAAAAGCCTAGGTGCTCGGAACGTGGGACTCGACACTCTAGTTCGGGCTGCAGTCAACCAGTATTCAAGCCCTTCACGGCCACTGCGATGAGTCCTTCCAGGCCTTGAGACCCGACTAGGCGGAGGTTGTCTGCGGAATGGGAGCGATGATTGAGCCGGTGATGCTCGTTGCCTCTCGTCGTGCGTTCACGTGCGCCGCCTGCTCCTCTGTGTCGAGTAGCTCGGGTTGTGCCAGGGGTATCAGCGCTTCGATCACGTCAACTACAGGAAAATCCCGACGGTCAAAGAGATATCTGGCCACTTGTCGTTCAGGAGGGCGCGGGAGCTGAACCTCCTTTGGGAGTCCGGCATCCGCTGCGATGAATTGCTGGACGATTCCCCAGCCTTGATAGAACACCTCCATGAAACCTTGATCATGCGGAATCGGGCAGACAACAATCTTCCGCCTCTCATCCTTCACGATGTAATCGGAGCCACCCTCCCGGGCCGGCACAATGCCAATGCGGAGGCCTCGCGCTGGCTCGAGATACCGATCGTTCACCTTAACGGAGGTTCCCACCCAGTAGTCCGTGTCATCAAAGCCAAGAAACAGATCAGCCTTCCACAGCCCCTTGATACTATGTGGCAGCGCTAGTCTGGCAGTCTCTTTTCGGAAAGCAGACGCGACTGTGTCGATGTGTTTCTTCAGCTTCACTGGTCTCCCTCTGCTTCCATACAGCAGTTGGGAATCATCTGTTAGGACATCCTTGGCGGTTTCAATCAACTGAACAGCGCCTGTCTTCTCGGCGCCGAATAGGATCGATCTCGGCGATGCCCCAGTTACTTTGCAGTGGGTGTGCATAGCATCCACTACTCGGTCAAGGACGGCAGGATTGGCGGAACGAACAGCATCGTGGACTGCGTACGACAAATCAGGACAAATCAGGGTCAGATCTTGATTCTTAGGGTTCGGGGTGCTATCCTGGATTCATGGCTCGTCCGTTGAGGATCGAATACGAA
>CAZDDA010000627.1:0-1884 GCA_964504085.1 uncultured Thermotogae bacterium
CCCGCGACAAAGCCAGCCTCGACATCTTCTGGCTCCGCGACGAAAGCCTCGAAGATTCAGCCAACCTCCCCGATCCCGACATCCTCGCCGCCGAAATCATCGAGGACCTCCGGGCGGCGCTAGAGGAACTCCAAGCCATCTCCGACGACCTCGCTCAGACACCAGGTGCTCAGGAAGTCGAGCATGAAGAGGCCTAAGCCTGTGCTGCTAGACACAAACGCCCTCATTGCCATCCCGCGCGAGGGGCTGGCTGCGGCTCAGGCGGCGAAGACGTACAGCTTCCGGATTACTCCCTGGACATTCTTCGAGCGGCTCTGCCGCCTTGATGATGGCGACTTCGCGAAGAACAAGCCCATCCTCATGAAGGCTGAGCTGGTAGAGATCGTCGACAAGCCGCTAGATCGACTTGTCGCTGAGCGACAGCAGGGGCTGGCTCCTCGAGTTTGGGGATCCGATCTGGCTAAGGCATACGTAAGAGAGCTCTCTGGAGTCACTTCGAAGGCCGATTTCGGTGGACTGACTATGACAGATGAGGCAGGCGAGGCAAGGTCTCTAGAGCGCAGCATCGAGACGATTCGAGGCATCCTGGACAGGGAGAAGCGACGATTCCAGAAACTGGTAGCGGACATCATCGATCTGATCAGGGCGGGAAGTGTTCCAACTGCCACGCCCGCAGAACGGCACATAGCCGTGCTAGACATGCTCGTCGCAGGTGCTTCGTCGTTTCGAGACGTTGAAGGGTTGGATCACGAAGCCAACACGAGCCACGACGAGGTGCTCACATTCGAGTACGTCTACTACGCCTACATCATGCTGCGAGCGATCGCCCAGTATGGGGCTGGAGGCAGCACCTGCGCACGAAACGACTTCGTGGACGGCCAGATCTGCGCCTACATTCCACTGGACCAACCAATTGCAGTTCTCACTGAAGACAGAGTGCTTCGCGAAACCCTTGAAGAGATTCGCGCATTGCTCACGGCGGTTGGCATGGGGAATCGGGCACGATTCTGCCTGCTCGACCTTCAGAGCCTTGGTCCAGGGACCCGAGTACGAGGCACCGATGATCGAGCAAACTAGACCGTTCTCGATTCGGATCTTCCTCCCAGATGGGACACCCGAAGGCTTGAGGATCATCGAGAAGTCCAACTGGACGGGGATCGGACTCGTGATTCCGCGCTCGTCGCTCGTAGAGGCAAGAGACCGAGAAGAACTCTCATCCCCTGGCGTCTACGTTCTTGTTGGCCCGCCCGAAGACGGAGATCTCCCGCTGATCTACATCGGTGAAGGTGATCCCGTGCGCGGCAGGTTGGAGCAGCACTACTCCAAGAAGGACTTCTGGACATGGGCGATCGTCTTCGTCGCCAAGGATGCATCGTTGAACAAGGCACACATCCAGCACCTTGAGTCCAGACTCATCGATATCGGCAAGGGATACCGGCGTGCTATCCTTGAGAATCAGACTCTCCCGCAGTTGCCCGCGTTGTCAGAGGCCGATGCAGCCGATGTCGAAAGCTTCCTTGACGACATGCTGAGCATCTTCCCACTGGCCGGACTCACAGCATTCCAGCGGCCGCCGACGCACCGACCGCATCAGCTCCTCTATCTTGACTCGAAGGGAGTGAAGGCAACGGGGTATGACTCTCCTCAAGGCTTTGTCGTGCGCTCGGGCGCGGGAGTCATCAAGGAGGAAGTGCCATCCATCAAGGGACACCTCAGCGAGCGACGGGCGGCACTCATGAAGGAAGGTGTCATCGCCGGGAAGAGCGGCGATCTCATCCTGACCCAAGACTATGTCTTCTCCTCGCCGTCGACCGCTGCTGGTGTGCTTCTTGCCAAGTCCACGACTGGCCGGACAGCATGGAAGGCCAAGCAGGGCAGGACGCT
>CAZDDA010000628.1:0-1877 GCA_964504085.1 uncultured Thermotogae bacterium
GGAACAATCCCACATACCCGCGCATGGTGGACGGCAACGCACCGTATGGCCTTAGAACCGTCGTACGTTCGGCGTTCGTCTCCGGATGGGCCTCGGCGAGGCGCTGAAATACGGCCGCGACCTCCGAGTTCACTTGGTCGAATGTCGCTCCGGGGGTCATCAAGCCAATAACAGAGAACCAGGTGCTGCGCCTGCCCTCGAAGTAGTTCCGTCCCGGACTGAGAGAAGACCGCTGGGTGAGTGGCACGTACACATCCGGATTTCCCGCGGCGGAATGGCTCCGGAAATCGGGCGGCATTACGCCGACCACCGTGTAAGGCTGTCTGCTCAGGTACACCGTTGAACCAACCACATCAGGATCGGCTCCCCACTGGTTGCTCCAGAATCTGTGGCTCAATACCAGTACCGGGTTCGCGTCGAGTTCTCTGTCTTCAGCGGGCAAGAAGGTTCTGCCGAGTGCTGCCCGTGCCCCCAAGACATCGAAGTAGTTCGCGGATACGAGGAGACCGAAGGCACGGTCACCGGCGTCACCCCTGCTCAGCGTGAAGATCTCGTACTTGAGTCCGGCAATCTCCTGCAAGGTTGTGGACATCTCACGGAGATCCAGAAAATCGGGATAGCAGAACTCGTAGAACCCGACACCGTTGCTGCTCGTTCCTATCTCGATGATCCGGTCCGAGTTGGGAACGCCATGCAATCCCTGCAACAAGAGCGTGTTCGCACCACTGAAGATGACGGTGTTGGCACCTATGCCGATGCTCAGTGACAGAACGGGAACGACAAAGAACAGAGGACGTTTTCTGATGGAGCGGAGGGTGAAGCGAATGTCTCTGAGCGTGTGATCGAGCACTTGCGACTCTCCGCCAGGCCATCGGCGTCCAGTGGGTGTTAGCGACGGTGTGCGATCGCGTTTTGTATCAACTCTGCGACCGGCCGTGAACCTGTCGAATGCGAGCTTCAATGGTACGGAGATCACCTGCCGCCACAGCCAGAGCGACGCAGCGAATCGTCCGTTTCGATCGCGTCGCTTCTTGAATCCCTCTTCGAGATCGCCCAACACCTCGTCTCTGTCGTCTCTGTTCAGGAGTCGTTTGAGAACGGATAGTGCGATGGGCCTCTTCACGCCTTGCCCTCTAGCACCGAGCCAAGCCCGTCTGCCATAGAGGACCATACTTCCTGGGATCGCCTGAGCAACCGGATCGCCTCGGGTTCGACTTTAAAGAACCGCTTAGCTCTGCCCCCGCGCTCAGGAGTTGGGTCGCCGAAGGACGAGGTGAGCAGACCACGCCGTTCCAGTCGACGAAGGGCGACGTATAGCGTCCCGCTCGACGGCGTCTGGCCTGTTCTCTTCTCAATTTCGTCGAGTATCAGCGCCCCGTAGCTTTCGCCCCCCAGCTGGAGGATTGCAAGCAGTACGATCCGCTCAAAGTCACCCAAGCTGTCACGTCCCATGAGGTCTCTCAACGATTTTTATTGCAGTGCAAGTTTAATGACCAATACGGGGGCAGGTATTGTATGGTTTCAGCGATGAATCGATGATTCGCCCGTGTAGCTCAACTTACTTGGGCCCCCGCCCGAATCGCTACGATGATTTAGCAGCTTTAACAGGCTCCAGGATCTTTGTTTCGTGCTGAAGTCGGGCACGCTTCACGAGCCGACAACCATCGATCGCTGTCGACAAACCTTCTCCTGTGAAAGGAAGTCTGCCGACCCATGGCATAAGTGTGCGGTACCCCAGGAGATGTCTGCCACGTACTCCGGCAGACTTTCCTTACCCTGGAGATCGACTGCCCCGACCTCCGGAAAGCCTGACAACCCCTCGGGAAGACCTTCTTCGGGGTGGGGAAAGCTTGCCACCGCCAGGATCTGCATGATTT
>CAZDDA010000629.1:0-1873 GCA_964504085.1 uncultured Thermotogae bacterium
CACTCGGCAAGACGTTTGATGGTCTTGTCATCGGGTTTATTCTCTGGCTCATACGGCACATTCTGAGACGGGAGGCGCAGAATAAGAAGACTGCGTGCGCAGCCAACAGCCCAAGCGCTCGCCCTCCAATCATCGCGCACGGTGCCTTGCGGATCGATGAAATCGCCAAGCACGTTTCGCTGTTCGGGAAAGAAGTGCCCTTGCCCCCCAAGCAATATGCGCTTCTTCGCCTGCTGGCAAGCGACCCCTTCCGTGTCTTCTCCGATAAGGAAATCCTCGCTGCTGTGTGGTCAACGTCAAGCTATGCCGACTCAAAGGACGTCAAGCAGCAGGTGTATCTGTTGCGCCGCCGGCTGACCGCCGTCTGTTCGGATGCCCCAAAGCTAATCGTCAACGTCCCCGGATTTGGATACAAGCTTGTACCACCAATTGTTGATGAGAATTTGACCGAGAGATGATGGTACTTAACAGGCAGGAGAGTGTACAGTCAAACAAGCTTGGAGGACAACATGAAGACTGCACAACAGTGGGCAATCGCACTGATTCTAGTCGTTGCGTTGCTCGTTCTTGGCTCGCTCGGAACCGCCACTCAAGCCGAACCCGGTTCCCAAGAGGCCAAAGAAGATGTTTCCATCGAGCGAAGGCTCGCGTCTATGGCAGAACAACTACGGATGGCGATGACCCTTACGACCCTAGCAGTCCTCTCCCCCACTCCTGCCGCACAACGTCTCCACATTCAGCAAGTCATTAACCTCCTTGAAGGAACAGGAGGCAGGCACTTCGTCAAGCGCGTATCTCCACAAGAGGAGATACCCGGATTGATCCCGTGCGCGCAGGCACTGTTCGCGCGCCTCGAAACGACGCCTCTCAATCCAATGGGGCGCGAGCCAATCTCCGTCGCCGCCAAGCACACACTATCCCTTCTCAACTCGGCACTGGAGACGTCTCTGTTCGGCTTACGACAACGGCGATTGGAAAGGGCCTCCGACGAAATGTTGAAAGCGTACGCGTACCTGACCGCCGCCTTAGGTTGCGGATCTGATCCGACTGACCTCAGTGGGGTGCTCGTTTTGAGCCGCCTTTTTTTGGCCTCTTCACCCGCAAGCGATGGCACGAGAGAGCAGCCGTAGAGCGCACTGGGTTGACCCCACACACCTCATCGACTATCCGCCAACCATTAACTCCTGGCCACAGTCCCATTTGGAAGAGAGCCGCAAACGAGGCGGAAAGAACACCGCCGATGCTTTACCAAAAGCGAAACCCATGCTAAGATCTGAACCTATCAAGCAACGCGGCAGTGGATAGCCAGAAGCGAGGTCCATCAACCTGAAGTCACTCAAGGGTTCTGTCGCTCTCCGTAGAGCAGCAAGGAGGAGATCATGCGCCACGTTCGATTCATGCTCCCCGGTTCCGATCAGCCGGAGGCGGGGCAACTCCGTAACGGGATCATCATCAAGGGGAAAACGGAATTTTCGCCGGAGAAGGTGCGGCTCCTTTCCCCGTGTACTCCGACAAAGATCATCTGCCTCGGACGTAACTACGCCGCGCACGCACAGGAATTGGGCAATCCCCTCCCGGAGCGTCCTCTACTGTTCTTCAAACCACCCTCTGCGGTAATCGGACCGGGGGAAGAGATCGTACTTCCCCCAAGTTCAAGAGTGGACTACGAAGCCGAACTCGCCATTATCATCGATCGCCGCTGTCGCAATGTCAGAGCCAAGGATGCGATGGAGGTCATCCACGGCTACACCTGCATGAACGACGTTTCCGACCGCGAAGCACAGAAGTGGGACAAGAATTGGGTACGAGCAAAGGGGTTCGACACGTCCGCTCCCCTCGGACCAGTGATCGTCACCAAGGACGAGATCGAAGG
>CAZDDA010000630.1:0-1871 GCA_964504085.1 uncultured Thermotogae bacterium
GGAGCTGAGGGGACTCGAACCCCTGGCCTCTACAGTGCGATTGTAGCGCTCTCCCGACTGAGCTACAGCCCCACACCACAGCTTTGATATTCTACCCTAGATTGGAGAGATGTCAAGGCGTGCATCGTGTATCTCAAGGCAACCGCATTTGAAGCTCTAGCCCTCTCGTCCCCGAGGGCGGTATTTGCCCACAAATTCCGGACGCTCCCCGAGACGGTGGCTTCGAGCGGGTAAGCGCGGCTTTCGCCCCCAAGCGTTTGCTCTTTCCAGCAAGGTAGTGTACACTGACCGAGAAAAGGGAGCGATCATGGATATCACGTGGCGATACTACGATCATGCCGCCGATTACGCAGACGTGGGCCACCTCCTGGTGAGGACATACGGCACCACCGCCAGTCACATCAACTGGCTCCAACCACGCTGGGAGTACATGCACCACCACCTCCTGATTCGACAGGTCGACGTCAGCAGAATCGGCCTTTGGGAGGCCAAGGGCGAGATCGTAGGGGTCGTCCATCCCGAGCACCACGTGGGAACCGCCTGCTTCGAGGTCGACCCCGCCCACGCAGCGCTGAAACCGCACATGCTGATGTACGCCGAAGAGCACCTGAGCGCCGTGACGAACGGAGGCACAGAGCTGAGAATCTACGTCAACGACAGGGAGGTCGAGTTTCAGCGGGTCGCGGCAGAAAGGGGATACGAGAAGGACGGCGGCTGTGAGCCGATGTCGCAATTCGACATCCCGCACCCCTTTCCCACGATCTCGCTGCCTGATGGGTTTCGCCTGAAGAGCCTCGCCGAGGACAACGACCTTCGGAAGGTACACAGAGTGCTCTGGAGAGGGTTCGACCATGGGGAAGAGCCGCCGGAGAACGGCATTGAAGATCGGGAGTTCATGCAATCGGCCCCCAATTTCAGAAAAGATCTGAACGTCGTGGTGGAGGCACCCGCTCCTCATCAAAAAGCAAGGAGGATAGATCATGCCGAACGTCAATGACGTGGGTGATCGCGTAACGAAATGGATACGCTGGATTGCTCGCATCTGGGGAGCCTTGATCGTTGCATTCGCTCTATCTATGCTCATCGGCTATGCCTGGAACTGGGTGACAACTGGCAAAGCAGATCCGCACGCGGTGGAGGATTACCCCCCCATTGAAAACGTACCTCCGCTATTCGGCCTTCTGAGTGTCCTGGGATTGGGCGTTGCCTGGCGTTGGGAGGGATTAGGAGGAGCGATTACTGTTTTCTTCAATCTGGCAACTCTTCCGGTGCTTCTGATTCATTGGCCGATTACTCACGACTTCCCTCGCTATCTTGTGGCCCCTTACGGTACATGGATGATCATCACCATTCCTGGAATATTATTCCTGGTGTGTTGGTTGCGATCGAATTCGTTGAGAAACACGCATTGATTAACCGTAAAAGGGAGGTTAGCTCCGCCGTTAGGTGGCCTGCCTGCAGTTTGAGCGAGCCGCTCGGTGAATTAGAGATGCCAACAAGCAATCAAGTCTTTGACTCACATCTCGAGACTTGGAAGCGCGAACAGGAAATGCCATGGTCGCGGATTCGCCTGAAAGTTGAGATCTCAAATCTGCTTCGCCACGTCGGCCAATCTGGTTTGAAGATCTTGGATGCGGGCGGCGGTAACGGCTACGCGACCATTCCGTTTGCGCAAAATGGGTGCCAGGTGGTGGTTGCTGACTATTGCATGAACCGCTACTCAATTGCGTATCACCAGGCCTTTCTACGAGGCGATCTCCAAGCCGCTAAAGAAGCGATTGGCGCAACAGAAACGAATACGATATTCGAGTCTACGGCACGGGCTCTTGCTGTTGATGAAATGGTGAAGCTGCTTGAGAACCAGGGTTGCG
>CAZDDA010000631.1:0-1864 GCA_964504085.1 uncultured Thermotogae bacterium
CAAAAGGCTGTTGCAGAAATGCTTGGCGAATTGCGCGAGCGGGAAATTGTGAAAAGGCTGATCGTCATTACCCATGACATCTCTATTTTGTACCAGATCGCCGACAGCATCCTGATCATGTATGCCGGGCAATTGGCCGAAAAAGCCTCCACCGAAGTGATCATCCACTCTCCCCGGCACCCATATACCAAACTGCTGATTTCATCATTGCCGGAAATCGGCGTCAAGCACGCCGAAAAGCGGCTGACAGGTATTCCCGGAAACCCACCGCTGCTGCTCGATCCGCCAGTTGGCTGCCGGTTCAGGGAACGGTGCCCGGTTGCCTTTGAGAAATGCCTCGAGGTGCCGCCATTTATCCAAGTTGAAAAAGATCACTTTGTTGCTTGCTGGAAGGAGTTCGAGACGCATGCTCAAGCTTGATAGAATATCAAAGGTTTACAAGATAGGAACCTTTGGAGGGAAGGAACTCTATGCTGTAAGCGACGTCAGCTTTGATATACAGGATGGACAAGTTGTCTCCCTCATCGGTGAGAGCGGAAGTGGCAAGAGCACAATCGGAAAGATGATCCTGCGACTGATATCGACAAGCTCGGGAGCGATTCTCTTCAACGGAGTTGACGTTTCATCCCTCAAAGGTGAGGCACTAAAAGAGTACCGCCGCAGCGTGCAGGGCGTGTTCCAGGACCCGTTCAGCTCCTACAATCCGATCTTTAAGGCAGATCGGGTTTTCAAGATCATCAGAGAAGAGTTCTTCCCAGAGATGGAAGGCGCGGAATGGACCGAAAAGGTAGAGCAGTCGCTGACGGCTGTTGGCCTGAACCCGGCTCACGTCCTGGATAAATTCCCTCACCAGCTCAGCGGCGGGCAACTCCAGCGATTCCTCATCGCCCGCGCGTTGCTGCTGGATATCCGGTTTCTCGTGGCCGACGAGATCATCAGCATGCTCGATGCCTCCACGCGCATCGACGTACTCAACCTGCTGGCCGACCTCAAGTCCCGCGGACTGTCGGTCCTCTTTATCACGCATGATCTCTCCCTGGGATACTATATCAGCGAGAGGGCGGTGATTCTCTATCGGGGGTGTGTGGCCGAGATGGGCACGACCGAGAAAATATACAATAGTCCCCTGCACCCATATACAAAAATGCTCATGGCCTCCGTGCCACGCCTGGACAAGAAATGGGAAGATGCAGAAGTAGAGTTAAAGGCAAAGCAAGCCGAATTCACCGGCGGCTGCGTTTACTATGCAAGGTGTCCGGTCGCAGACAAAGCCCTCGGTTGTGACGCATTCAGGCCCCCACTGATCGAGATTGAACCGGATCATTTTGTGGCGTGCTTTCGCTACGAGTGAGAGCCGTACCCGAACAACATCAGAGGAGCAACAAGTGTCAAAGACAGAATTGATTGGTTCCAAACTGCCCAACATCCCTTGGGAAGAACGCCCTCAGGACTGCAATCAAGTTGTCTGGCGTTCAGAGAAAAACCCCATCATCACGCGCGATGCAGTACCCGACACAAACAGCATCTTTAACAGTGCCGTCGTGCCGTTTGGAGACAGTTTTGCGGGTGTATTTCGCTGCGATAACACAGCCAGAGTGATGCAGCTACATGCCGGCGTAAGCCAGGACGGCATCAACTGGAAGATAGAAGCAAAGCGCATTCAGTTCAGGTGTACAGACAACGAAATTGGCCATTTTGTTTACGGTTATGATCCGCGGGTGTGCTGGCTTGAGGACAGATACTATGTCACCTGGTGTAACGGCTACCACGGGCCTACAATCGGGTTGGGCTACACCCACGATTTCAAGATTTTTTTCCAGATGGAAAATGCCTTCTTGCCCTATAACAGAAACGGTGTGCTTTT
>CAZDDA010000632.1:0-1859 GCA_964504085.1 uncultured Thermotogae bacterium
CATATGAGTGATAAAGAATCTCGATCGAGGTGATCCGGCACGGGGGCAACCCTATCGTGCCGCTGAGAGATTTACCTCCTTGATGACATAAATCGCAATGCCCTTTGGGAGCCCCTCTTCGATGACCAGGTAGTCGAGGAGCTTGAAATAGTGGAATTGGTTATTTAGTGACACCAGCGACGCAAAACGGTCATCACGAGGCAGGTCCAGGTTTTTGATGGTCTGGGGGGTTAATACGATCTCCTGGGTGTTTTCCAGGTCTCGTGCGGGGATCAGGAGAATCGAGACGTAATCCAGGCTGGCACGTTGTGCGCCCTTGCAGGCGTACACCTTTTTTATAAGCATGGTTCCGATGTTCCGATAGGGAGTGGCGTCATCAATCCCTGACTCGGTTTTTTTTTCGATCTCAGCGGAAGTTACAACCCAGCTCTCTCCCTCAGCGCCATAGGTAATGGTTCTGACTGTTTCGGTCTCAGCAGTTCTCTTGAACTCGCCCTTCAAAAATGCCTCGAGCGATATGCTTGCATCGAGACCCAGATATTTGATTACCTTTGATGCCAGTTTTCCGGCCAGGAAACTGGTGGGATCAATTGAAACGCCGACCTTTGTCTGGAGGTAGCCCTGTATCTCGGTAAAGAGCTTTTCACTATCCCTGGTTATGTTTCTCTCGCTGCACGCGGTCGATAATTCGTGCTGAAAGGCCTCCTTGAACTGGTAGTCTGCCGACATGGTGTCAAGAAAGGTTATGTAGCCGAGCTCTTCAATGCTTCTTCCGTCTCTTTGTTTCGGTATGTAGCCTTCCTCCGGACCTAAGGCGGGCGCAAAGGCCATCCTGACCTTGTATTTGTCTTCCGAAACCTCAAGGACTTTCCCTGCATTCCGAGCGTACAGGGCGAACCAGCCGTGCCCTTCGTCGAGTTGCGAGAACTTGTTCCAGATATCCGGAAAGGCCTCCAGTTCCCTGCAGAAGGGGATTCTCCTGTTGATGACAAAGTCGAAGTCGGCAAGTGCTGAATTGGTAAACCGGATTGAATCCTTGAGGATAAGAGCCTGGATACCGTCTTGTGTTGCTACCAAACGATAGGCCCTCTTCGGTCTGTCTGAGAAAGGCGCTGTGCCCACGAGCACATCCTCTTCACCCATGCTGTATACGGGGGTCATGCCAGGCACGTAGAGGAAGATTTGCCTCTTGTCCTGGGGGTTGAGGGCGAATGTGCCTTGTCGCAAATAACCGTCGTATGCACAGACCGTGGAAAGAGAGAAAAGAGAGACGAGGATCATTACAGAACAACACCAGAGAAAAGGCCTTGAGGAGCGCTCAGTCTTTTGCGGTATGATTGCGTTCTTCATAGTTCGTTCTCCTTCTCCCTGGTCGCTTAATCCCAAAAAGCTTCTGTGAAATCCTTAATCAAAAGCCGCAGGCCGATTTTTATCTTTGAGATGTGCCTGAACCTCCGCCAAATGTCGCTCGTTGGTACGATGGGAAGAGAGCGGAGGAAGGTCATCAAAGCCGAAAAAATCCACGGCCATGGTTTCGTCGCTCGGGCGGGCCTCACCGCCGGTTATTTCACACAGAAAAACGATCTTGTAAGCATGGAAGAACTCCATGGGCTCAGGACCCCGGTTGGCGTCATACACCGCGATGACCTTTCCAGGGGCAACATCGAATCCGCTTTCTTCCAATACCTCGCGCATTACCATATCAGAGGGGTAGTCCCCTACATCAGCCCAGCCTCCGGGCATACACCAGCGCTGGTCGGTGCGCTCCTGAACAAGCAGGATCTTTCCGTCGCGGATGACAGCGCCGCGGACATCCACCTTTACCGTTGCATAACCGGGCTGTGCGAGGAAGTGCCGAA
>CAZDDA010000633.1:0-1858 GCA_964504085.1 uncultured Thermotogae bacterium
CAACCCTCATGCTCCCCAGCCCTGTTCGCATCAGGCACCGTCTCAGCAGCGGGCCCGAGCCGCGTAACACGATGGGACACGCTCCTCCAGCGCGTTCGGCGGATAATCTGAGAGAGCATGAACAACAGCCGATCCCTTCTGGCAGAAAAGGGTTGACATGACAACATTCGCGATTAAGATGTCTAAACTAGAATGGACGGATTGGAGCTCGGAGCGACGTTCTCCCGCGCCTGCTGCGACAGGAGGTGTTGGAGGTCTCTACGCAGGGCCACTGTTCCGTTTGCGGTGGAGTGGTGATATGAGAGACGGACAAATACGGGATTCGTACCGCGACGCACTTCCGAAGCCGCCGAAAATCACACCTGGGAATCTGTTTTTTGGGCTCGCCGGTGCAGCATCCCTAGGGGGCTTCGTCGTGGCTCTGCTCACCCCGGAACAAGACCTCAAAGACATTTTCTTTACCATCTACCTTCTCGGACTTTCGACCTCGTGTCTCGTCTATGCAGTGATTCAAGCCCACAACAGAAGCCGCAAGTATGCTCAAGCAGTCTACTTCATTCATTATGTGAATCACTCAATCCGTGACCACGTGGGCGCAGTCCTTCTTGGCGGTGAAGAGGATCGCGATTTCGGGCATCTGCTTGAAGAAATCCTTACGGCAATCGCGAGCTGCTTCTCTATAATAACTGGTAGGAACTGTAGGTGCTGTCTCAAGGAACTGACCGAACATCAGGAGATCAAGACGGTTGCGCGTGACCTTCTCTCCGCGCAGCAGGCGGAGAGTCGTAAGGTCGATAGCAACGAGCAGAAGCACTTGCTTGACGACAACACAGACTTCCGTAAACTATGGTATGCTGAGTCTGGATGTTTGAGAGCGTTCTTGTCGAACGACTTGCGTAGAGATTTCATGAAAGGTGAGTATCAAAACTCGTCCTTCGATGTCTTGGGCCGCCCGAGCATTTTCAGATTCTTTGCTTTTTCTTTCGTTACGAACTGGCGGCTACCCTATCGAAGTGCGTTGGTATTGCCCGTCCGCTGGGTTTCTGAGTTCGAGCCACCGTCGCGACAGATCGGGATAGCGAGCCGACAAGAAGGTTGGCGCGTATGGGGGTTCTTGTGTGTTGACTGCAACAGCAGGAATGCTTTCGACCGCAGGCATTCAGTCGACCTGGGAGGAGTGTTCGCCGATACATTATATGTGGCATTGATGCAAAGGGACATTGCGGAGGCTAGACATGCCTCCGGAAAAATATCCCCAGAGGCGTAGAGACAAAAGGTAGCTGGAGGAGAAGGTGTATGCCAGAGCATAGAGAAGTTGAGAATAAGACCCTTGTTGACTCCGTGGGGCCGGCTGATTGCCCATACGGGGTGGCAGATTGCTGGCACGGCATGATCCAGAAAACCTATCGCAATAGCGACGGCACAGTCGCCGCCCAACAGCACATTACTGTCGAGGTGAAAAGCCCGCTGGACTTGATTGCGCGCATCAGGGAGCGACGTGCGAACGGCGGCTCCTGAGGGGCTCGACCAGCAACAGACCCGGAAATGTGTCCATTTGTTTCCCATTTCGTGGCGCTTCTGCTCTCACCAGCCGACAACACGGCACGCGTTCGCTGGTGTGCTCTCTAAAACCCTCACGCTCCCCAGCCCTGTTCGCATCAGGCACCGTCTCAGCAGCGGGCCGTACACGAAGCGGGACTTCAGGTTTTTCATCAGGATGTTTCTTTTCAGCCCCCGCGTGTTTCTCTTATACCGCCTCACAAAATCATCCGGCTCGCGCCTCAGCGCGCTCGCCATCTCCGTCGCGCTCCCGAAAGCGTAGCTTAGCCCTTCCGCCGAGCTCGGGCTTATCCATCCC
>CAZDDA010000634.1:0-1857 GCA_964504085.1 uncultured Thermotogae bacterium
TCCCCAAATGGGGAGCGCCAGTTGCGCTCAATGATGGCATAGCCTTGGCTGCGCAGGTAGGCGCAGGCCATCTCTTCCCCATGCTGGCCCGAAATAACCCCGTTATTCATTGTCTTCGATGACCTTCAATATAATAGCTTCATGATAAGGAGGAAAACAAGCTGTTGCGCGATGTGATCCAATCGCGTTGAACCCCTACCTGCGAGCAGCTATAATCTGTGTTTAAAGCAGGAAAGCAAAAGAGAAGGTTGGATGCGAACAGTCCTTAGCAATGTACTGGCCGTGATTGATGGCACGGCGCCCCCAAGACCTGCAAATCTCCAAATCGATGGGACAAGGATTAGCGCGATTAGTGAAGATCCCTTTCCTACCGATGCATCAGAACAGGTGATCGATGGGCGGGGGAAGCTGGCGATACGTGGGTTTGTCAATGCTCATACCCACCTCCCGATGGTGCTTTTCAGGGGATTGGCCGAGGATATTCCATTGAAGACCTGGCTCGAGGATCATATTTGGCCGATAGAAAGGAAGCTGCGGCCGGAAGAGATCTACTGGGCCTCCCTGCTCGGACTTGCCGAGATGATCCGCACGGGGACGACCCTGTTTGCCGATATGTACTTTCACAACGATGAGATTGGGCGTGCGGTTGAGGAGGTCGGCCTCCGCGTACTGCTGTCCTACGGTATTATCGCTCCTAGTATGGACGAGCGAGGAAAAGCAGAGTTGGCAAAGGCGGAAGCAGTTATTCGTCGTTGGGAAGGAGCGGGGGATGGCCGAATCAAGACCGCGGTCAGCCCACACGCAGTGTATACGTGTGGAGAGGAGACGTGGGCAGCGGCGATCGAACTTGCCCGGAAGCACGAGGTCCCCATTCATACCCACCTTGCAGAGTCCGAAGAAGAGGTACAGTGGTGCCGCAAGGAGAAAGGTGGAACTCCGGCTGCTACCCTTGATCGATTCGGAGCCTTCTCGGTACCGACGATTGCCGCACACTGTGTGCACGTAAGCGATGAGGACATTGCCCTTCTGGCCAACCGCAGGGTGAACGTCGTTCACTGTCCGAAGAGCAATGCGAAGCTCGGAAACGGAATTGCACCGATTGCAGCGATGCGAAGAGTCGGGGTGCAAGTGGCATTGGGAACCGATGGAGCGGCTACTAACAACAGCCTCGATATGATTGAGGAGATGCGTGTGGCAAGCCTTCTTGCCAAAGCGACCACTGGCGATCCGGCCGTGCTTCCGGCGTCGGAGGCAGTGAGAATGGCGACCCAGGTGGGAGCACAGGCATTGGGAGGAACGGGAGGGACGCTGGCGGTTGGACAACCCGCCGATATTGTCATCGTTGACCTCGACCGGGTGAATACCCTTCCGAACTATGATCCTTTCTCGGATCTCGTCTACGCCACACACGCGTGTGACATCACCGATGTTCTGGTTGCCGGGCGATTCCTGTTGAGAAATGGAGAACTTGCTACGATTGACGAGGAAAGAGTGAAGCACGAAGTCAAGCGTCTGTCAAACAAGTATAGAAATTGAGCGATCCCATCCTGGGAGAGTGGGGTTTCCCTCTCTCGGGTTCGGGAGAAGGAGGACACATGGGGCTTACGAACAACGAGACACAAGAGATTGTCAAGACCTACGGGAAGAGCGAAACAGATACCGGTTCAACGAGCGTTCAGATTGCGCTACTCACCGAGAGCATCGTGCAGCTGACCGAACATTTGAACGTCCACAAAAAGGATTTCAGCTCGCAGCACGGTCTGCGCAAGATGGTCGGGCAGCGCCGTCGGCTGCTGAAGTACCTCAAACGCCGAGATCTTGCGGCGTACAAAGACTTGATTCAACAACTAGGAATCA
>CAZDDA010000635.1:0-1856 GCA_964504085.1 uncultured Thermotogae bacterium
AGAGGAGACGAGATTCCCCAGATGAGGAACCCCGGATGCATACGGCCATGCACTACAGACGAGCACTTTGGGCTTTTTCATATGTTGTCTCACCGCTTGGGTGCCAATGAGCTACGATTATACAGGGCTTAACGGGGGTCGCCAACGAACCTACTCATCCAACCATCGCGGACTCCCCCGTCGCAACGTACGAAAGTCCTGCCGGATGGATCTGGCAGGTTTTCTAGACGGAGAACGTCTCCTCCGAATTGCTGCCGGACGTGTCTGCGATATCGCCATTCATGCCTTAAAGATGAGCTGACGGTAGAGCCGCAGCTCTTCGATCGACTCTCGGATGTCATCCAACGCGCGGTGCCGGGTCGCTTTGTCCAGCTTGGCGACAACGCCGGGGAACCAGCGGATCGCAAGCTCGTTTACTGCACTCACATCGACGACCCTGTAGCTTAAGTGGGCATTCAGATCCGGCATGTAGTGCATCAGGAAGCGGCGATCGAGCAGGATCGAGTTGCCGCACAGCGGGGATACTCCGCGATGGGTGTGCTTGCGCACGAAGCGCAGCGTCTGTTGTTCCGCCTCACGAAGGGAGATGCTGGAGGCGCGGGATGCCGCGAGCAGTCCGGAGAGACCGTGCTGCTGTTCGCACCACGGGTCGATCCGCGCCAATACCTCGTCGGGTTGGTGAATCACCGGATTGGGGCCCTCTGCAACAATGTTGAGATCCTTGTCCGTAACGATGCTCGCGATCTCGAGGATCGCCCGGCTTGCAACGCTCAAACCCGTGGTCTCCAGATCGATCCAAACAAGATTACTGCGGTCTCGTGGCATGGGTTTTGGCTCCTTCCGGCAACTAGCTTATCAAGCAAAGCAAACATCAGCCAATACGTCAGCTACGGCCAGAGGTAGCGCAAGCCAGCCTCGGGAGCCATTCCACCCCACAGTGTTCGAGCAGCCTGCTGTGTAGCCATCAGTCCACAAGCGCGTTCTCAGGACACCTATAGTTTTCCGGTATCGGAATCGGTAGCACCTCCGCGCATGCAAGAAGCAAAGCTCGACACCAATCCGATCACTGCCTGGACTTGCGACATTTGCGACCCCTTGCCGTGTCTACTCCGGTGCCTCCGTTTTTCTGCCGACCGCGATATACTTGAAACTGTCTGATAAGCACACTATTATAGGGGGCACAGGTTTAGCAGAAACTAGCAGGGGAGACGCAAGGAAGCACCTGCCCAAGAGAGGGGGTGACCGACGTGGCAAACAAACGAATTATGGACAAGATCTCCATTTACGTTCCACAAAAGAAGATGGCAGAACGCCCTGTAGATCGGTTGATCAAGCTGGCCGAGAAGAAGGATCGGTCTGTCAACTATCTCGTAGTGGAAGCGATCCTTGAGTACCTCAAGCGGGAGGAGAAGATCGCGTAGCCGGTGTATAGCCGCTCTCCTCGATACAGACCGGTCGGGAACTTTCGCTCTGTTGGCCAATAAGTAGAGGAGGAAGAAGCCGGTTCAGAGACAACGGTAACTACACAGCCCTCCTTGCTGTACCTCCAACGTGGGCCTCTATCTCTATTTTCAGGTGGTGGAAAGAGGGGTCGAGGCCCTTTTCTTCACAAGGGACTTCACGCTCTGCACTATCCTAGACGCAGTTGATGCGCCTTACTTCCTATGGGGTTTTCTTCTAGGAACTCTCGCAATAGGGACCCCGTTTTGTTCCGCGAAGCGGTTGGGGTCGAATCCCATAGGCCATGGGAGATGGGTCAAGAAAGCATCAGCTCTTCCGCGGCCATTGGAGCAGATGAAACGACCTACGTAGGTGCGAATGAGGGCAAGCTGCATGCCTTTGCTCGGATGGAGCGG